>NZ_JBITCU010000003.1:0-117776 GCF_044453545.1 Streptomyces sp. NPDC051664
TCCCGCAGCCGGGCGAAGCCGTCGATCAGTTCAGGGGTGTAGGTGGACCCGCCACCAACTACTGCGAGCTTCATAGGTCAGCCCTTTACTCCGGTCAGTGTGACGCCCTCGACGAAAGCCTTCTGAGCGAAGAAGAAGACGAGGATCACGGGGGCCATGACCAGTGCGGTCGCGGCCATGGTCAGGTTCCAGTCGGTGTGGTGTGCGCCCTTGAAGGACTCCAGTCCGTAACTGAGCGTCCAGGCGGCCGGGTTCTCGGAGGCGTAGATCTGCGGCCCGAAGTAGTCGTTCCAGGCGTAGAAGAACTGGAACAGCGCGACGGCGGCGATGCCCGGCCTGGCCATCGGCACCACGACCTTCAGCAGGGTGCGCAGTTCGCCGCAGCCGTCGACCTTCGCCGCATCGAGGTACTCGTTCGGGATGGTCAGCAGGAACTGCCGCAGCAGGAAGATGGAGAACGCGTCACCGAAGGCCATCGGGATGATCAGCGGCCAGAGCGTCCCGGACATGTCCAGTTGCTTCGCCCAGAACAGGTACATCGGGATGACGACGACCTGCGGCGGCAGCATCATCATCGAGATGACGAGCATCAGCGACAGCTGCCGGCCGCGGAAGCGGAACTTGGCGAGCGCGTAGGCCACGGGCAGCGACGACACGACCGTGAGGACGGTGCCGAGCCCCGCGTACAGCAAGGTGTTCTTCCACCAGGTCAGGAATCCCGGGGTGTCGAACACCCTGCGGTAGTTGCTCCACTCGAAGGGGTGCGGCCACAGATCGCGGGTCAGCGCCTGCTGGTCGCTCATCAGCGAGGTGAGGAACAGGAAGACGAACGGCAGCACGAAGAAGAGCGCGGCCGCGATGCCGAGCGTGTGCACGGCGATCCAGTTCAGCAGCGCCTTGCGGCGTGCGACGCGCTCGGCCGGGGTGACCGGCCCGGCGGACGGGTCGGCGGCCTTGAAGGTGTCGAGAGCCTGCGCCACGTCACTCACCTGCCTGGATCAGCCCGCTGCGGCGCCGCATCAGCAGTGCGGTGAACGCCATGGCGAGTACGAAGAGAACGAGCGCGACCACACAGGCGGACCCGTAGTCGAAACGCTGGAAGCCGAGGTTGTAGACGAGCTGCGGAAGCGTCAGTGTCGACTTGTCGGGATAGCCCGGTTCGAACTGCTGCCCGGAGCCGCCCATCACACCCGAGGCGACTTTTCCCGCCACGAGTGGCTGGGTGTAGTACTGCATCGTCTGGATGATCCCGGTGACCACGGCGAACATCACGATCGGCGAGATGTTCGGCAGCGTGACGAAGCGGAACCGCTGGAACGAGGTCGCCCCGTCGAGCTCCGCCGCCTCGTACTGCTCCTTCGGTACGTCGAGCAGCGCGGCCATGAAGATCACCATCAGGTCGCCCACCCCCCACACCGCGAGCGCGGTCAGGGCCGGCTTGGACCAGGCGGCGTCGGTGAACCAGCCCGGCGTGGGCAGCCCCAGATCACCGAGGATCGAATTGACCGGCCCCGTACCCGGGTTGAGCAGGAAGACGAAACCCAGGGTCGCCGCGACCGGCGGAGCCAGATACGGCAGGTAGAACAGGGTGCGGAAGACACCCGTACCCGTCTTGATCCTGGTGATCAGCAGGCCGACGCCGAGACCGAAGACGACCCGGCAGCTGACCATCACCACGACCAGCCACAGGGTGTTCCGCAGAGCGGGCCAGAACAGCGGGTAGTCGTTGAAGACGTACGACCAGTTCTTCAGCCCGTTGAACTCCGGTGCTGCGAAACCGTCGTAGTGGGTGAAGGAGAAATAGAGCGTGGAGATCAGCGGGTAGGCGAAGAAGACGCAGAACCCGATCAGCCACGGCGACATGAAGGCCGCCGTTCGAAGGGCCGCCGTGCGGCGCTTCGAACGGAGTGTGTACGTGGTCATCGCGGTGCTACTTCGCCTGTGCGATGGCTGCGTCGATCTCCTTGGCGGTCTTCTCCAGACCCGCCTTGATGTCCGTCTGCTTGCCCTTCTCGATGTCGAAGCCGAGGTTCTGCAGGGACACCAGGTACGCGCCGCCGTTCACCGAGGGCGGGGTGGTGGTGCTGTCGGGGTTCGCGGCGATGTCCAGGAAGGTCTTGAACCGCGGGTCGTACTTCAGCTTCGGCGACTTCAGGGCCGCCATGGTCGACGGCACATTGTGAATGGCGTTGGCGAAGGCGACCACCGCGTCGGTGTCGGTCGTCATGAACTTCACCAGCTCCCACGCCGCGTTCTGCTGGGTGGAGGTGGACGCGATACCGGCGATGGTGCCCGTCAGGTAGCCCTTGCCGTACGTGTCGGCCTCGTCGTCGGCGACGGGCATCGGGGCCACCCCGATCTCGAACTTCGGCTTGGTGTCCACGGCCATGCCGAGCCGCCACTCACCGTCCAGCTGCATGGCCACCTGGCCGGTGTGGAACGGGTGCTTGGCGCCCCACTCGTCACCGAACGAGGTGCGGTACTTCTCCAGCTTCGCGTAGCCGCCCAGGTCGTCGACCAGCTTCTTCTGCGTGGTGAGCATGGACGCGAAGGCCGGGTCCTCGGCGATGTTCGACTTGCCGTCTGCGTCGAAGTACGTCGGGTTCCAGCCGCCGAGGTAGTGCTCGGTCGTCGACTCGTAGCCGTGGTAGTTCGGCATGAAGCCGAGCTGCTCGTACGAGTCGCCCTTGCTCTTCGTCAGCTTCTTGGCGTCCTCGGCCAGTTCCGACCAGGTCTTCGGCGGGGCGGTGATCCCGGCGGCCTTGAACGCGTCCTTGTTGTAGTACAGCCCGTACGCGTCACCGAGCAGCGGCAGCGTGCAGCGCACGCCGTCGTACTGGGTGTACTCGTTCATCGCCTTCGGGAACGTCTTGTCGGGGTCGATCCCGTCCTTCTTCAGGAAGGAATTCAGATCGACGAAGGCCTTGGACGAGCAGAATTTGCCCACATTGTTCGTGGTGAACGAGGAGACCACGTCGGGGGCCTTGGAACCGCCCGCCCGCAGAGCCTGGTTGATCTTGTCGTCGGTCATGTTTCCGACGACCTTCACATGGATGTTCGGGTGTGCCTTCTCGAAGGCGTCGACGGTGGCCTGAATGGCCTTGACCTCACCCGGGGCACTCCAGCCGTGCCAGAAGTTGATGGTCGTCTCCTTGGACGGATCATCACTGGCGCCGTTGCTGCTCTGACCGGTACAGGCAGAGGCGAAGAGGGATATCGCGACGGTCGCGGCGAGCGCGGCGGCCGTCTTCCGGCGGTTTCCGGACATGGCAGTGTCTCCCGATGGGTTGGGACGGGGAAGAGGCTGGGACTGCGAACGTGCGGGTCTGTAAAGGTGCGGGTCCGCGTGCGGACGGCCGCGGCGGGGGATCAGCGTGAGGTGTCGAAGACTTCGTCGCGGGTCGTGGCGAGGGCGCTCTCCAGCGCCCCGCGCAGTACGGGCCGGTGGGTCACGGCGCCGGTGATCAGCCGGGGCCGGGAGGCCGCCAGCTCGGCGAGTTCCGCCTGTACCCGCTCGCGCAGCGGTTCTCCGCCGACCGTGATCAACTCGCCCGAGAGCACAACGAGTTCGGGGTCGAGCACGGCGACCATGGAGGCCAGACCGGTCGCGAGCCCGGTGGCGAACAGATCGAGGAGCCGAGGGTACGGGCCGTCCTCGCCGCGCTCCGCGGCCTCGGCGGCCCGGGCGATCAGACCGGCCGCGACCTCATGGTGGGTGCCGTCCGCTCGGCTCAGCTCGTCGTCTATGCCGAGCTGCCCGGCCAGCCGGGACAGCACCTGCGCACCCGCCAGTTCCTGGAAGCCGCCCGAGTTCGCCTTGGTGACCTGGCGGACCAGCGGGGCGCCGGGCACCGGCAGGAAGCCGACCTCACCGGCGCCGCCGGTGAAGCCGCGGTGCAGCCGTCCGTTGATGACGAGGGCGGCGCCGAGCCCCTCCTCGTTCCACAGCAGGACGAAGTCGTCGTGTCCACGGGCCGCCCCGAGCCGCTGCTCGGCCACGGCGACGAGGTTCACATCGTTCTCGTACTCGACCGGCATCGGCAGGAACGCGGCCAGCTCGTCGAGCAGCGTGGGGGAGTGCCAGCCGGGCAGGTGGGAGGCGTACCGCAGCCGTCCGGTGCCGGGGTCGAAGGCGCCCGGTGTGCCGATGACCACCCGGTGCACCTCGGCGCGGGTGAGTCCCGCGTGCTTGACCGCGCCGTCCAGCGCCTCGGTCACCTGCCGCACCACGCTGTCGGCGCGCCGGCCGGGGGTGCGCAGCTCGAACTCGCCGACCGTCTCACCGGTCACATCGGCGACGGCGGCGACGATCCGCTGGGCGTTCACATCGAGCCCGGCGACATGGGCGGCCCGGGCGTTCACCGCGTACAGCTGCGCGTTGGGCCCCGGCCGTCCCGCGACGGTGCCGGTGGCGACGACCAGACCGGCCGCCTCCAGTCGGGCCAGCAGCTGCGAGGCGGTGGGCTTGGAGAGGCCCGTCAGCTTGCCGATCCTGGTCCGGGAGAGGGGGCCGTGCTCCAGCAGCAGGTCGAGGGCGGCCCGGTCGTTCATGGCCCGCAGGACGCGGGGGGTACCCGGAGTTGTTCCGGCCATGAGCACCTGCCTCTGTTAGGAAACTTTCCTATTCGATGAGAGGACGGTATGGCGCACGTCACCTGCCCGTCAATGGTCAGGGCTTCGCTGGCAACCAAAGCGTTACCTGGAGGGCCGGTCAAGCCGCAATCACGCCAAGCTGCGCGGCCCGGTCAAGCCGCTTTCACGCCGAAGGGCGCCCGGCCCGGCTCCTTACGGGCCGGGCCGGACGCCCTTGGCCGCGGGGTCCTACTTGCCCAGGTTCGACGGCGGGGTGATCGGCGACGTGGCCAGGGACTGCGGCGACGTCGCCGACGCGTACGCCGACGGGGCGGCCATTGCGGCCGTCGGGTCCGCCGCAGACGCCTCGTCCGGCTGCGCCGGTACGCCGCCGACCATCCGGATGCCCGCCTCGTCGAAGGCCCCCTTGATCCGCCAGCGCAGCTCGCGCTCCACGCCCAGGGACTTGCCCGGCATAGTCTTCGCCGTCACCCGGACCGTCATCGAGTCGAGGAGCACGGAGTCCAGGCCGAGGATCTCCACCGGACCCCACAGGCGCTCGCTCCACGGGTCCTCCTTGGCCATCCTCGCGGCGGCCTCGGTGATCACCGTACGTACCCGGTCGAGATCCTCCGTGGGGCGTACCTGCACGTCGATCCCGGCGGTCGACCAGCCCTGGCTGAGGTTGCCGATCCGCTTCACCTCGCCGTTGCGGACGTACCAGATCTCGCCATTGTCACCGCGCAGCTTGGTGACCCGCAGCCCGACCTCGATGACCTCGCCGGAGGCGACACCCGCGTCGATGGTGTCGCCGACGCCGTACTGGTCCTCCAGGATCATGAAGACGCCGGAGAGGAAGTCGGTGACGAGGTTGCGAGCGCCGAAGCCGAGCGCCACACCGGCGACACCGGCGGAGGCGAGCAGCGGGGCCAGATCGATCTGGAACGCGCCCAGGATCATCAGGCCGGCCGTACCGAGGATCAGGAACGACGCGACCGACCGGAGTACGGACCCGATGGCCTCGGAGCGCTGACGGCGCCGCTCCGCATTGACCAGCAGCCCGCCGAGCGCGGTGCCCTCGACGGCCTGGGCGCTGCGGTTCATCCGCTCTATGAGCTTGCTGAGGGCACGACGGATCGCGATGCGCAACACGATCGCGATCGCCGCGATGAGAAGGATGCGCAGACCGGTGTTCAGCCAGGTGGACCAGTTCTCCTCCACCCAGCCCGCGGCATCGCCGGCCTGCTTGGCGGCTTCGTCCAGCGAGCCGCCCGGCTCGGGTGACGGGGCAGCGGCCAACAGCGCGGACAGAGACACGGCGGAACCTCCATATGGGCGAGGGCTGACCAACCACACTAACGGGGCATCCGGAGTGCTCCGTTGCCGTGACGGAGGGGAGAGACCCGTCTGGGCCGGGGATACAGAAGGGGTGGGGGCCGGAGCCGAATCAGGGCGCCGGGCCGGGTGTGGCCGATCGCACACCGGGCCGGAGCCGCCGCGGCGGCGGCCCCGAAGCGCCTGATCCGGGGTCTTCGGGCGGTGCGCGCGACAGCGGGCCGGGGAAAATCCCTCCGGCCCGTTACTCGCACGTGGTGGCGCTTCCACCAGGCAGGAGGAGAGACTGAGATCGGATCGTCCCGGCGCGAGCCACGCGCCGCCGGCGTACAAGGAGGCATCAACCGTGCCGCATGTCCTGGTTCTCAATGCGTCGTACGAGCCGCTCGGCGTCGTACCGCTCCGCCGCGCGCTCGTCCTCGTCCTCGAGAACAAGGCCATCTGCCTCGAGGAGTCCGGCGCCTTCATGCACAGTGCCACCCGTGCTGTACCGGCACCCAGCGTCGTCCGCCTGAAGCGGTTCGTACGGGTCCCCTACCGGGGGCCCGTTCCACTCACCCGCCGAGCGCTCTTCGCCAGGGACGGCGGCCGCTGCATGTACTGCGGCGCCGCCGCGACCAGCGTCGACCATGTCATTCCACGCAGCCGTGGTGGCCAGCACGCCTGGGACAACGTGGTGGCGGCCTGCCGCCGCTGCAACCATGTCAAGGCCGACCGCCATCTGCCGGAGCTCGGCTGGCGGCTGCACCAACAGCCCGCGCCGCCGACCGGCCTCGCGTGGCGCATCATCGGGACGGGTCACAGGGACCCGCGATGGCTGCCGTACCTGCAACCGTTCGGCGCGGACGATGCAATGGCCCGGATCGACGGCATTTCAGCCTGAGACCCGGGCCTTTGTCGTCCTTGGGGCAGCCCCGGGTACGGCAAAGGCCCGGGACAGCCCCCGGTGGGGCCGGTTGCCCCGGGCGGCTCAGTCGCTCTGCTCCGCGACGGCGTACGCCTCCACCGACCAGAGCGAGTAGCCGAACTCGGTGCCTCGGCCGTCGCCCTGAATTCTGAGGAAGCGGGTGTCCTTGGCATCCATCCGGACGGACTCGCGGCCGCCCTTGCCGTCCCGGACGGTCGCCGCCGTACGCCAGGTGCGGCCGTCCGCGGAGACCTGAACGCGGTAGCGGGAGGCGTATGCGTCCTGCCACTGCAGCACCACCTGGCCGATCCTGGCGGGCTCAGCCAGCTCCGCCTGCCACCAGGCGCCGTCCTCGGCCGGGGACGACCAGCGGGTGGTGGGATCGCCGTCGGAGGCGGCCGTGGCCGGGAAGTCCGGGGTCTCGTCGCCGGACGAGGAGGCGGTGGCGGTGCGGACCAGGTCGGGGCCGGAGGTGCGCGGGTAGGCCCGGACGGTGAGGGTGCTCTCCTCGCCACCGAATCTGAAGGGCACCTCGTACTCGCCGGCCGGGGTGTTCGCCGGGACCGTGATCTCCACCGGGACGTCGGTACGGGACCCGCGCGGCACCGTCGTCCGTCCGGGGACGGACACCTTGATGCCCTTCGGGGCCTTCGCGGTGAGTGCGCCGCGCACCGCGGCGGGGCGGCGGGCGGCGAGCCGTGCCTGGACCCGCTGCGGCCTGCCGCCGATCTCCGCGTCGGTCTCGCCGCGTACGAGATCGAGCCAGGCGGCGGGTTCGTCGCCGAACCACGGCACGAGGGCGTGTACCCGGGGGGCTTCGGGGGCGGCAACGGTTCCGGAGACGATCGGCGGAAGCGTGCCCGCACTCGTGCCCGGGGCCGTCGCCAAGGAGCTCGTGGGCCAGATCAGCCGGATCGCGTCGGTTCTGAGGCCCCCGGCCGCGGTCTGGGTCCAGCCGGTCCGCGACATCGGGCCGAGGCTGCGCCAGCCCTCGCCCGGCACATGGGCCTGCAGCGTCGCGTCCGCCCCCACCCCGGGAACGGTCATCGCGGTCACGGCCCCCATCGGGCGCGCGCGTTCCAGCCGGACCGTATAGCTGCCCGGGGCCTGGGTCACCGTGCCGGCGTCCCGGTCCGCGCCGGTCCACGCGTCGGCCTCCTTGCGCACCCGGTCCAGGAACGGTTCGAGGACACCCTTGCCGACCGTCGCACCGCTCGCCCCGGTGGCCTTCCGCAGCGGCTCCAGCGCCAGCGACGCCTTCCACGCGGCCGCGCCGTCGCCGCGCGCCTGGGCCTGCAGCAGATCGACGGCGAGCTCGCCCGCCCGGCCGTACCTGGCCAACTGCTCGGTCCACGGACGCACTTCGTCGTCGAGCCGCCCGTCCGCCGGGCCCTTCAGCCGCTGCGGTGCCTGGCGCATCACCGTGAAGGCGGCCCGCAGCTCGCGCGCCGCGTCCGCCTGCGTCGTCGCGTTCGTCGTCGTACGGGACTTCCAGAACGCGGCGAGGAGCGGCTGCAGGTACGCCGACTCGTCGCCGCCCAGCACGGACGTCGCACTGTTCCGGGCCAGCGCACGCAGCGCCTCCCGAGCCCCCGCGTCGTCGCCCGCCAGATCGTCGATCGCCGCCTGCCAGGACTCCTGCGGCAGGTAACCCTTCGGGTTCCAGGCGAAGTCGGCGGCGGTGAACAGCGGGATGCGGGACGCGGACGGCTGCTCCATCGCATTGGCGAGCAGCGCCGCCGAGCCCATCGCGACCGCGGGGTCCCGGCCGGTGTACGGGCCGAGGAAGATACGGTCCTGCGCGTAGTCGTTGACCGGGTAGTTGTCCATCGTGACGAGCGGATGCCGGAACGTGGCGCGCGCACCGGCCAGTTCCCGTCCGGTGATGGTCCGCGGTACGACGCCGACCCCGGTCCAGGCGATCTGCACCCGGCCGTCCAGCTCCTTGGCGAGCGCGGTCCGGTAGTCCGTGGCCCCGTCCTGGTAGAACTCCGTCGGCATCACCGACAGCGGCCCCGATCCCGGATGCCGCTGCGCGAGATGCCGGGCGACCTCGCTCGCGACCCGCGCCTGCGCCCTCGCCGCCGCCTCCGGGCCGCGGCCGAACGTGGCGGCGTCGTTGTCGCAGTGCCATTCGCTGTAGCTGACGTCCTGGAACTGGAGCTGGAAGACGCGCACGCCCAGCGCCCACATCGCGTCGATCTTCCGGGTCAGCGCCTTCACATCGCCGTCGGAGGACATGCACATCGCCTGGCCGGGGGCGACCGCCCAGCCGAGCGTCACATGCCGGGCGCGGGCCCGTTCGGCCAGCGCCCGGAAGTCGGCGCGCCGCTCGGCGGGGTACGGATCACGCCAGCGAGCCTGCCGGTACGGGTCGTCACCCGCCGCGTAGAGGTACCGGTTCTGCTTCGTACGCCCCATGAAGTCGATCTGCGCGAGCCGCTCCTCGCGGGTCCACGGCTGCCCGTAGAACCCCTCGGTCATTCCGCGTACGGCGGTGCCCGGCCAGTCCCGCACGGTGACCCCGGCGACGCTCCCGTTCCGGACCAGCTGACGCAGCGTCTGCACGGCGTGGAACAGGCCGTCGTCGCCGACACCGTCCAGGGCGACGGTGGAGCGGCCCGCGACCGTGCCGACCGCGATCCGGTAGCCGCCGGACGGCAGATCGGCGCGCTCGGGGGCGCGCAGCGTGCGCAGGGCGTCCTGCGCGCCGTTGCCGCCGAGCCGGATGACCGGCCCGCGTCCCGGCAGCGTCTCGTGCACGGTCCGCACGCCCGCGTCGCGCAGCACCTGCCTGGCGGCGTCGACGGCGTACGGATCGGCGTGCGCTCCGGCGACGAGGGTCACCTCGGTGGAGAGCGGTACGGCCGTCCCGGACGCCTTGATGGCCTGTGGCCGCGGCCACACGGTGGGCAGCGCGTCCTCGTCCGTACGGTCGGGGGTGGTGACGGCGGGGGAGCCGGGGTCCGACGGCGCGGCGAAGGCGGCCGGGGTCCCGGTGGAGAGCAGTCCGCCGAGCACGGCGACAGCGACGGCCGTCGCGTGCTTTCTGTGCCTGAGCCGCATGCCGAACTCCCTCGCTCCCACCGATGGGCTCCGAGCCCACCACCCCACGCGCGAGGGTGTCAATGCGTGGGGCCGTTGTGCCGCATTTGCCCGTTGTGGCGGATGGGGCGGGGCGCGGGGGGAGACCGGCGGGCCGCAGCAGAGATGGCGTCAAATGGCCGAATAGGGCGGACAACTTGCGGGTAACTGGCCGCTGGGGAACGGAATGTGACCCGGAGCACGTTGAACTCGTTGTCGTAACGCCTATGTCTGCGGCTGTGTCCGCTGGGTAGGCCTGCTGTGTCCAGTTCTCCACGGCCAGGAGGCCACCATGCCCGCTGCCGCGCAGCTTCTGCTCTCCGCACTGTCCAAACAGGTGCCGGGGCCCGGACCGTTGACCGGTGAGCCCGCGTTCGCCGACGCCATACCACTGACGAGTGAGCCGCCGCTCGCCGATGCCGCACCCCTGACCAGCGAGCCGCCGCTCGCCGTCATCGCCCCACTGACCAGCGAGCCGACCGCCCCCGGCGCTGCGCGGGGCACGGAGTCCCCAGGAGTCTGAATGGGCTTGTCCCGGCTCGCCGCACTGCACGGCGTCGCCACCTCCTACGCGCCGTCCGCGGATGTCACGGTGTCCGTCCCCGACGACACGGTCATCGCCGTGCTCGCCGCGCTCGGCGTGGACGCCGCCACCCCTGAAGCGGTGCAGGAATCGCTTGCCGCCGCCGAGGCGGTGGCCGCCTCCCGGCTGCTCCCGCCCACGCTGGTGGTGTGGACCGGGGAGCCGCTGCCGGCCGCCCTGACCACGCTGCGGCCCGGCACGACGCTGGAGATCGAGCCCGAGGATGCGGCCGGTCCGCCTCCCGTGCCGCGGATGCGGGTGCCGAGCGGACGACCGGATCCGGCCGTTTCGGCGAAGGCGGGCACGGTCGTCGGTGCCGCCGACGGCCCGGTCTCCGGAGCGGGCTCCGCCCGAGCCTTCGAAGCGGCCGCCCTTGAGGTGGCGCCCCCTGGGACGGCCCCCGTCGGGACGGCTGTCGGAACCGGCAGTACCGGTTCCGCTCCCGGTGCACCCACGCCGAGCCCCGCCTGGTGGACCGAACCTCCGCTCGGGGTGCACCGGTTGACCGTCCGTGCCCAGGACGGCCGCACCATGACCACCACCCTGATCGTCGCCCCGGCCCGGGTGCCCCAGCCGCCGCGGCGCACCCACGGCTTCCTCGTCCAGCTCTACTCCCTGCTCTCCGGCCGCTCCTGGGGCATGGGCGACCTCGGTGACCTCGCCGATCTCGCCGCCTGGTCGGGGCGGACCCTCGGCGCCGGGTTCGTACAGGTCAACCCGCTGCACGCCGCCGTGCCAGGTGCACCCACCGACCCGTCGCCGTACCGACCGTCCTCGCGTCGCTTCCCCGACCCCGTCCATCTGCACGTCGAGTCGATCCCGGAGTACGGGCACGTACCGGACCGGGCCGCCCTCGACGACCTGCGGCAGAGCGCCGAAACACTGAGCGACACCGTGCTGAACAAGGGCGCGCTGATCGACCGGGACGCCGTCTGGGAGCTCAAGCGTCAGGCTCTCGAACTCGTACGGGAGGTGCCGCTGACCCCCGGCCGGCGTGCCGCGTACTGCGACTTCCTCGCCGCCCAGGGGCAGGCCCTGGAGGACCATGCCCTGTGGTGCGCCCTCGCGGAGGTGCACGGCTCAGACTGGCACGCCTGGCCGTCCGCACTGCGCGACCCCCGCTCCCCGCTGGTCACCCGCGCACGTGCCGAGCTGCTCGACCGGGTGGACTTCCACTGCCGGCTCGCCTGGCTGACCGACAACCAGCTCGCCGCGGCCCAGAGTGTCGCGCGGGATGCCGGGATGGCCGTCGGCATCGTCCACGACCTCGCCGTCGGCGTGCACCCCGGCGGCGCCGACGCCTGGGCCCAGCAGGACGCCTTCGCGCACGGCATGTCGGTCGGCGCGCCCCCGGACGCCTTCAACGCGCGTGGTCAGGACTGGGGGCTGCCCCCGTGGCGCCCCGACGTCCTCGCCGCCTCCGGCTACGCCCCGTACCGCGGGCTGCTGCGCGGCCTCCTCGCCCACGCCGGCGCCCTGCGCATCGACCACGTCATGGGCCTGTTCCGGCTCTGGTGGGTCCCCGAGGGAAGACCGCCCACCCAGGGCACGTACGTCAGCCACGACGCCGAGGCGATGCTCGCCGTCCTCGTCCTGGAGGCGCACCGGGCCGGTGCGGTCGTCATAGGGGAGGACCTCGGCACGGTCGAACCGGGCGTACGCGAGGCCCTCGCCCGGCGCGGAGTGCTCGGCACCTCCGTGCTCTGGTTCGAGCGCGACTGGACCGGCACCGGCCGCCCGCTGCCCCCGGAGCGCTGGCGGGAAGGCTGCCTCGCCACCGCCACCACCCACGACCTGCCGTCCACCGCCGCCCGGCTGACCGGCGACCATGTGACACTCCGCCACCGCCTGGGACTGCTCACCCACTCCCTGGAGCAGGAACAGGCCGAGGACGCCACCGACACCGCCACGTGGCTCGGCCTGCTCGCCCGGCTCGGCATGCTGCCGGAGGGCGAGGGCGACGAGGAGGGGGCGGTCCGCGCCGTCCACCGCTTCCTGCTGCGCACCCCTGCCCGCATGGTCGGCGTCTGGCTCCCGGACACGGTCGGCGACCGCCGCCCGCAGAATCTGCCCGGCACCTGGGACCAGTACCCCAACTGGCGGCTGCCCGTCGCGGATGCGGAAGGCCACCCGGTCACTCTGGAGGAGCTGGCGTCGTCGCCGCGTCTGCACCACCTGATGGAGGTACTGAAGCCGGTGGACAGACAACCGAAAGAACAGTCGAAACCTCATACGGCACCCCCGGGCGCGCGCCGCTCCTAGTCGTTCGCTACGTTTGCACCGTGGACAAGAAGAACGCAATGCGCGCCGGCGCCGTGGCGGCCGGTACGACGCTGATGATGCTGCTCATGTCGTCCCCCGCGCTTGCGCTGACCCGTGACGACGGTGACGACCCGGGCACCGGCCTGAGCGTGATGGACACGATCGGCCTCTACGTCGTGGCACCCATCGCCCTGTTCGTGATCATCGTGGGCCTGGTCATGCTCCTGGACAAGTCCAAGAAGCAGGCCTGACTCTCCCGCTGCGCGGCGCCGGGTCCGCGTAGTTCCACCAGCGCTTTTTCAGGGCGCCTCGAAGTGTGTGAGCACTTCGAGGCGCCCTGCTCCGCGTTCCGCTGCCGGACGGGCCGGGTCTGCCCCGGCGGCTAATGTTCGGACATGACCGAGTGGGACATCAAGAAGCTCAGGATCCTGCGCGTGCTGAGCGAGCGCGGGACCGTCACGGCAACGGCCGAGGCGCTGCTGATGACCCCCTCGGCGGTGTCCCAGCAGCTCTCCAACCTGGCCAAGCAGCTCGGCGTACCCCTGCTGGAGGCCCAGGGCCGCCGGGTCCGGCTCACCGACGCCGCGCATCTCGTACTCCGCCACGCCGAAGCGGTCTTCGCCCAACTGGAACGCGCCGACGCGGAGTTGACGGGGTATCTGCGGGGCGAGGCGGGGGAGGTGCGGGTCGGGGCGTTCTCGACGGCCGTGCCCGCCCTCGTGGTACCGGCGGTCCGGCTCCTGCGCGCCGACGACCGGCCGGGACCGTCCGTGCGGGTACGGGAGGCGGAGGCCGCGGAGGCGTACGAACTCCTGTCGGCCGGCGACGTCGATCTCGCGCTCTCCCTCGCCGCGCACGCACCGACCGCCCACGACCCGCGCTTCACCCTCCTCCCGCTGCTCGCCGACCCGCTCGATGTCGCCCTCCCTGCCGGACACCGGCTGGCGGACGCCCCTGGGCTGCGGCTGGCCGGCCTCGCCGCCGAGCCGTGGATCTTCGGCGGCTCGGGCCCCTGGTCGGAGATCACCACGGCCGCGTGCGAGGCCGCCGGGTTCGTGCCGGTACAGGCGCACAGCGCCTCCGGGTGGACCGCGATCCTTGCCATGGTCGAAGCGGGCATGGGTGTAGCGCTGATCCCGCGGATGGCGTCGACGGAACGCCGTAAGGGTGTGGTGATGCGTGTTCTGGAGGCGGACCTGCCCCGGCGCCATGTGGTCGCTGCCGTACGGCAGGGTGCGGAGGGCGGGCCGGCGGTGGCCCGGGTCCTGGCCGCGCTTCAGCAGGTCAGTGCGGCCCGCGCGGAACCATTTAATTGAACTGAAAGAATCGTACGAAAACTTTCGATGGACCTGATGGGTCATTCGGAACGACAGTTCCGTACATGACCTCCGACGTGAACGACAACCCTGCCAAGGACAACGACCCTCACGCCAATGACGCGGCCCCGTACGGCGGGGGCGACCCGTACGCCGACTACCGCGCCGGCGACTTCCCCTTCACCGACCTGGTGGACCTCGCCGACCGCCGCCTGGGCGCGGGCGTGGTCGCTGCGAACGACGAGTTCTTCGCCGAGCGCGAGAACCTGTTGAACCGCGAACGCGCCGTGTTCGACCCCGAGCGCTTCGGGCACAAGGGCAAGATCATGGACGGCTGGGAGACCCGGCGCCGCCGCGGCATCGACGCAGCACACCCCTTCCCGGCCCCCGAGGACCACGACTGGGCCCTCGTCCGGCTCGGTGCCCCCGGCATCATCCGCGGCATCGTCGTCGACACCGCCCACTTCCGCGGCAACTATCCGCAGCGCGTCTCGGTGCAGGCGACATCGGTCGAGGGCTCACCCAGCCCCTCGGAACTCCTTGCCGACGACGTGAAGTGGGAGGAGATCGTCCCGCCGACCGCCGTACGCGGCCACGCCGCCAACGGCTTCGAGATCACCGGCGGCCGCCGCTACACCCACATCCGCCTCTGCCAGCACCCCGACGGCGGCGTCTCCCGCCTCCGCGTCCACGGCGAGGTGGTCCCCGACCCCGCCTGGCTGACGGCCCTCGGCACGATCGACCTGATCGCGGTCCTCAACGGCGGCGCGTACGAGGACGCCTCGGACCGCTTCTACTCCTCACCCACCCAGATCATCCTGCCCGGCACCTCCCGCAAGATGGACGACGGCTGGGAGAACCGTCGCCGTCGTGTCCGCGACACGAACGACTGGGTCCGCTTCCGCCTGGTCGCCCAGGGGGCGGTCCGCGCGGTCGAGATCGACACGGCCTGCCTCAAGGGCAATGCGGCCGGCTGGATCGCCCTGCAGGGCGACAACGGCGAGACGGGCGACTGGTTCGAAATCATCCCCCGCACCAAGCTCCAGCCCGACACCCTCCACCGCTTCCCGCTGCACGCACAGGCGGTGGTCACCCACGTCCGCCTCGACGCCTTCCCGGACGGCGGGGTGGCCCGCATGCGCCTGCACGGCACACTCACGGAACGGGGCGCCGCCGAACTGGCGGCCCGCTACGAGGAGTCGGGCGTGTAATCCCTGTTGCCGCCGCCCGGCGAACGGCTGCGGAACAGGAATGCCCCGGACCGTGCGGACGGTCCGGGGCACCCCTCTGCTCGGGGGCAGACGCTACGCGGTTGCCGCGGCCGCGTCCGCCGCCTGGGCCTTCAGCGCGCGCTCCACGCCTGCCCGCGACTCGGAGACCAGCCGGCGCAGTGCCGCGCTCGGCTCCGCCGAGTCCAGCCAGGCGTCCGTCGCGTCCAGGGTCTCCTGCGAGACCTGGAGCGCCGGGTAGAGGCCGACGGCGATCTGCTGGGCCATCTCGTGGCTCCGCGAGTCCCAGACGTCCCTCACCGCTGCGAAGAACTTCTCGGTGTACGGGGCCAGCAGTTCGCGCTGGTCGGTCTGGACGAAGCCGCCGATGACCGCCTCCTGGAGGGAGTTCGGGAGCTTGTCGGACTCGACGACGGAGGCCCAGGCCTCCGCCTTCGCCTCGGCCGACGGGCGCGCCGCGCGGGCCGTCGCCGCGTGACGCTCGCCCGCGGCCGTCTTGTCGCGCTCGTACTCGGCGGCGATCTCGTCCTCGTCCAGCAGGCCGACCGCGGCCAGCCGCTCCACGAACGCCCAGCGCAGCTCGGTGTCGACGGCGAGGCCCTCGACCGCCTCCGCGCCGTCCAGCAGCGCCCGGAGCAGGTCCAGCTGGACAGGGGTGCGGGCCGTCGCCGCGAAGGCGCGGGCCCAGGCCAGCTGGTGGTCGCCGGCCGGCTCCGCGGCGCGCAGGTGCGCGAGCGTCGCCTCCGTCCACTGGGTCAGGCCCGCCTCGCGGAACTCCGGCGCCGCGTACAGGTCCACGGCCAGCTTCACCTGGCGGTGCAGCGACTGGACGACGCCGATGTCCGACTCCTTGCCGATGCCGGACAGGACGAGCGAGAGGTAGTCACGCGTTGCCAGTTCGCCGTCGCGGGTCATGTCCCAGGCGGAGGCCCAGCACAGGGCGCGCGGCAGCGACTCGGTGAAGTCGCCGAGGTGCTCGGTGACGACCCGCAGCGACTCCTCGTCGAGCCGGACCTTCGCGTACGACAGGTCGTCGTCGTTGAGCAGGATGACCGCCGGACGGGCGGTGCCCGCCGGGAACGGCACCTCGGTACGCTCGCCGTCGACGTCCAGCTCGATCCGGTTCGTGCGGACCAGCTTTCCGTCCCCGTCGAGGTCGTAGCAGCCGATCGCGATCCGGTGCGGGCGCAGCGTCGGCTCGCCCTTGGCGCCGGCGGGCAGCGCCGGGGCCTCCTGGAGGACGGTGAACGAGGTGACGTGACCGTTCCCGTCGGTGGTGACCTCCGGGCGCAGGATGTTGATGCCGGCCGTCTCCAGCCACGCCTTCGACCAGGTCTTGAGGTCGCGGCCGGAGGTCTCCTCCAGCGCGCCCAGCAGGTCGGACAGGCGGGTGTTCCCGAACGCGTGCGCCTTGAAGTACGCCTGGACGCCCTTGAAGAACTCGTCCATCCCGACGTACGCCACGAGCTGCTTCAGGACCGAGGCGCCCTTGGCGTACGTGATGCCGTCGAAGTTGACCAGGACATCGTCCAGGTCACGGATGTCCGCCATGATCGGGTGCGTCGACGGCAGCTGGTCCTGGCGGTACGCCCACGTCTTCATGGAGTTGGCGAACGTCGTCCAGGAGTGCGGCCACTTCGAGCCCTCCGCGTACGCCTGGCAGGCGATCGAGGTGTACGTGGCGAACGACTCGTTCAGCCACAGGTCGTTCCACCACTCCATGGTGACGAGGTCGCCGAACCACATGTGGGCCAGCTCGTGCAGGATCGTCTCGGCCCGCGTCTCGTACGCCGCGTCCGTCACCTTCGAACGGAACACGTACTGGTCGCGGATGGTGACCGCGCCCGCGTTCTCCATCGCGCCCGCGTTGAACTCCGGGACGAACAGCTGGTCGTACTTCGCGAACGGGTACGCGTAGTCGAACTTCTCCTGGAACCAGTCGAAGCCCTGCCGCGTGACGTCGAAGATCGCGTCCGCGTCGAGGAACTCGGCGAGCGACGGGCGGCAGTAGATGCCGAGCGGAACGGACTGGCCGTCCTTCTCGTAGCTGCTGTGCACCGCGTGGTACGGGCCGACGATCAGGGCCGTGATGTACGTCGAGATGCGCGGCGTCGGCTCGAAGACCCAGACGTCGTCCTTGGGCTCCGGTGTGGGGGAGTTCGAGATGACCGTCCAGCCCGCCGGCGCCTTCACGGTGAACTGGAAGGTCGCCTTCAGGTCAGGCTGTTCGAAGCTCGCGAAGACCCGGCGCGCGTCCGGGACCTCGAACTGCGTGTACAGGTACGCCTGCTGGTCGACCTGGTCGACGAACCGGTGCAGACCCTCGCCGGTGTTGGTGTAGGCGCAGTCCGCGACCACCCGCAGCACGTTGGAGCCTGCGTGCAGGTGCGACAGCGCGATCCGCGAGTCGCGGAAGACGGCGGCGACGTCCAGGGTCTTGCCGTTGAGCTCGACCTCGTGCACGGCCGGGGCGACCAGGTCGATGAAGGTCTCCGCACCGGCTTCGGCGGAGTCGAAGCGGACAGTGGTCACGGACCGGTAGGTGCCGCCCTCCTGCGCTCCGGAGAGGTCGAGATCGATCTCGTACGCGTCCACGGTCAGCAGGCGCGCCCGCTCCTGTGCCTCTTCGCGGGTCAGATTCGTGCCAGGCACGCGGTCATCTCCTTCGATGGTGACGTTTCCGGTCATCCTTCCACGTCGATCGCCGGGAGAAGCCGAGTAGCCACTGTTTGCCTACTGCGGTAGCATTGGCGGTATGAAGATCAGTGTGAGCTTGCCGCAGGAGGATGTCGCCTTCGTCGACGAGTACGCCATGAAGACCGACGCGGACTCCCGGTCCGCCGTGATACACGCCGCCATCGAACTGCTGCGTGTCGCCGGACTCGAGGCGGAGTACACGGAAGCGTTCGAGGAGTGGGACGCGAGCGAGGACGCCGCGCTCTGGGACCGCACGGTGGGGGACGGAATCGCCGATGCGTAGGGGCGATATCCATCTGGTCGATCTGGAGCCGGCCAGGGGCAGTGAGGCCAACAAGGTCAGACCGGCCGTGATCGTGTCCAACAACGCGGCCAACCAGTCGGCGGAGCTCAGCGGCCGAGGTGTGATCACCGTGGTGCCGGTGACATCGAACATCGCGCGTGTTCTCACGTTCCAGGTCCTCCTCAGGGCTGACGAGAGCCGTCTGCTGAAGGACTCGAAGGTCCAGTGCGAGCAGGTCCGGGCAGTCTCTCCGGACCGTGTCCTGAAGCGGATCGGCACCGTCCCGCGCCCGCGCATGGCTGAGATCGACGCGGCGCTGCGACGTCACCTCGCCCTCTGACGCCGGGCCCCTCACGCTGCTCCGGAGCATGCGAAAGGGCAGCCACCGAGCACCGGTGGCTGCCCTTTCGCGCAGGTACCGGCGTCAGCCGTTCAGCTCGGCAGCGACCAGTTCCGCGATCTGCACGGCGTTCAGCGCCGCGCCCTTGCGCAGGTTGTCGCCGGAGACGAAGAGCGCCAGACCGTTCTCGACGGTCTCGTCGGCCCGGATGCGGCCCACGTAGGACACGTCCTGGCCGGCCGCCTGGAGCGGCGTGGGGATCTCCGAGAGTTCGACGCCCTCGGCAGCCTCGAGCAGCTCGTAGGCGCGCTCCACGCCGATCGGGCGGGCGAAGCGGGCGTTGATCTGGAGCGAGTGGCCGGTGAATACCGGGACCCGGACGCAGGTGCCGGATACCTTGAGCTCCGGGATCTCCAGGATCTTGCGGGACTCGTTGCGGAGCTTCTGCTCCTCGTCGGTCTCGAAGGAGCCGTCGTCGACGATCGAACCGGCCAGCGGCAGCACGTTGAAGGCGATGGGCCGCTTGTAGACGGCCGGCTCGGGGAACTCGACGGCGGCGCCGTCGTGGGTGAGCTTGTCGGCGTCGGCGACCACCTTGGACGCCTGTCCGTGCAGCTCGGAGACGCCGGCCAGACCGGAGCCGGAGACCGCCTGATAGCTGGTGACGACCAGCGCGTCGAGACCGGCCTCGTCGTGCAGCGGGCGCAGCACGGGCATCGCGGCCATCGTCGTGCAGTTCGGGTTCGCGATGATCCCCTTGGGGCGGTTCTTGATCGCGTGCGCGTTGACCTCGGAGACGACGAGCGGGACCTCGGGGTCCTTGCGCCATGCGGAGGAGTTGTCGATCACCACGGCGCCCTGGGCGGCGACCTTCTCGGCGAGCGCCTTCGAGGTGGCACCGCCGGCCGAGAACAGCACGATGTCGAGACCCGTGTAGTCCGCGGTGGAGGCGTCCTCGACGGTGATCTCCTGGCCCTGCCACTCGATCGTGGAGCCTGCGGAGCGGGCGGAGGCGAAGAGTCGCAGCTGGTCGGTCGGGAATTTCCGCTCGGCCAGGATCCTGCGCATGACTGTGCCGACCTGACCGGTGGCGCCGACGATTCCGACCTTCACAGGGACTCCTTCAAACGTACGAACTGGCACGGTTGCCGCTCCATGATGCGTATGTCCACGGCTTCCTTGTCCAATCCATTGTCCGGCAGACGGACAGGAACCGGCGGCGGCCGGACAGCGCAGTGGGGCGGACGCTCCGCGAGCGCCCGCCCCACCGGTGTCACAGATGCAGCATCCGGACCGTTACGGCGTGACCTTCTCGATCACGACGCTGCCGGTGCCCGCCGCGGTGCCGCGGCTGTTCACCAGCTGCACCTCACCGAAGAACTGGCGTCCCTCGGGAGCCGCGCCCCCGACCACGACGTCCGCGCCGACCTGCGCCGAAGCGCCGCTGGCCAGGTTCACGGCCTTCGACTCGTCGACCTTGAGCGTGCCGAGCGACGGGGCGTAGTACACGTCACGGTAGTCGTACGTGGTGGTCCCGGCCGGAACCGAGTAGCCGTCCACGACGATCGTGTACGTACCGGCGGCGGGGTCGGCCAGGCTGACCGACTCCTCCGCACCCGCGCTCGTGGACGAACCGACCTCGGTGCCGTCCGCGTCGAGCACGTAGAGGTCGATGTCGGCGTTGGCGTCCGAGGTGCCGCCGACGGCGACGTCCAGCTTCTCGACGCCCTCACCGATGGTGACCGTGGTGACCTGCTGGTCACCCGTCTTGATCGACGGGGTGGCAACCTTGGCCGAGCCCAGCGAGCCGCCCTTGAGCTTGCCCGCCAGGTCGCCCGCGGAGTTGGTGACGGTCCAGTTCACCGCGGTCGGCGTGCCGACCTTCGCCTCGGGCAGCGTCTGCACGGCCGGGTCGAAGGACGCGCCGAGCAGGCTGACATCCAGCTTGAACGGGTTGTCCAGCAGCGGCGACGTACGCCGTGCCTCGACCTCGATCTCCCAGACACCGGCCTGCGGGTCGGCGTACGAGCGCACGTCGGGGCGGCAGGTGTTGGTCGGGTTGTCGTAGTTCGGGTAGCAGAACGGCGTGCCGCTGTCCTCCACCGCCACCCCGTAAGGGTGGATGGAGATGAAGCGGGTCTGGCTGCCCGAGCGCAGCGCGCTCATCGCGACCTCAAGGGTCTTGGAGCCCTCCGGCACGTTCACGAAGTACGACGTGGTGCCGTTGCGCTGCACCGAGCCGGACGCCGCGAACGCGTAGGCGGGCTTCACCAGGTCCTTGGCGACGACGACCGTGGCGAGGATCTGCTGATCCACACCGGAGGTCTTCGCGTCATCGACCTGCAGGATCGCGCTGTGCACGCCCGCGCTGCCCGGCTTCGCCTGAACCTTGACGGTCACCGGCTTGCCCAGCGGCAGCGAAACGGTGCTGCTGCCGGTCAGCGCGAAGGTGCCGTCGTTGTTCTTCCAGGACAGCTTGTGCGCGACGGCCTTGTCCGGGCCCGTGGTGCGGGTGACCGTGACGTCGTACGACTTCTTCTGGCCGGCCTTCAGGCCGCCCTCGCGGTCGTACAGGCCGGTGCCGAAGCCGGGGGTCTTCAGCGCGAAGTCGATCGCCGTGTCGACCGGGGCCTTCACGGAGTACTCGTGCGCCGGGGAACCCTGCTTCTCGATCTGCTTCCAGGCGCCCACGATGTTGATCAGGCCGGAACCCTGGGCGTGCGCGGGCACACCCTGGATGTGGGTCGCGGTGCTGGTCAGCGCGGTACGCAGGTCGGCCGGGGGCAGCTCGATGTGCTTCTGCTTCGCGGCGGACAGCAGCAGCGCGGTCGCACCGGCGGCCTGCGGCGAGGACATCGAGGTGCCCTGCAGCATGGAGTAACCGGCCGGAAGCGAGTAGCCCGCCTCCTTGACCGGGCCGCCGGGCAGCCAGGTCTGGGTGGTGTTGATGGAGGCGCCGGGTGCGGTCAGGATCGGCGCGAAGCCGCCGTCCTCACGCGGACCACGGGACGAGAACGGCAGCATGTCGTACTTCTTGGTGACATTGGAGCCGTAGTTGGCGGCCCAGGTCTCCTTGGAGATGGACGCGCCGACGGAGATGACGTGGTCGGCGAGGCCGGGGTCACCGATGGTGTTCACACCCGGGCCGTCGTTGCCGGCCGAGATGACCAGCTGGACGCCGTACGTGTCGATGAGCCGCTTGTACAGCTCGGCGCGGGCGTTGTTGCCGTCGTTGAGCGGCGGCAGGCCACCGATCGACATGTTGACGACATCGACACCGCGGTTCACGACGAGGTCGATCATGCCCTCGGTGAGCGCGATGTTGGTGCAGCCGCCGGACCAGGTGCAGGCGCGCGAGGAGACAATCTTCGCGCCGGGCGCGGCGCCGTTCATCTTGCCGCCGAAGAGCCCGTTGGCGGAGGTGATGCCGGCGACGTGGGTGCCGTGCTCGCTCTCGATGACACCGATGTTGACGTAGTCGGCCTTGTCGCCGGCCGCGTTGTACACGACGTCCTTGCGCGTCTCGACGACGAACGGGATGCGCTCGACGACCTGGGTCCGCGGGTCGTCCGTGCCGAAGTAGGAGACCTGGTGCTTCTCCTTGTACGGCTTCATGACGGCGTCGTTGGAGAAGTTGGCGTCGTTGTTCAGGTCGACGCGCGTGGTACCGGTGACCGGGTCGTAGAGCACGGCCCAGGTGTCGGTGGTGTCGCCGTCCCGGTTCAGGTCTCCGGCCATGTCGCCGCCCTTGGTGGCGGCCTCGGAGAAGAGCTGGATCTTGTACGAGCCGGCCGGCGCCGAGTAGGTGCGGCCACCGATCGTGAAGACGGGGCCGGTCACCGAGGCGGTCATCCGCAGCCAGGTACCGTCGCCGTCGCTGACCGGGTCGGTGGCCGTCACCCAGTCGACGATCTTGCGCTCGCCGGTGCTGGTCTTCTGGAGCGCCGGGTGACCGAGGTCGACACCCGAGTCCAGGATGCCGATGGTCACGCCGCGGCCGTCGGCCTTCGGGTGCTGCTGGACGAAGTCGACCGCACCCGTTTCGAAGGACGGGTTGTACGGGTTCTTCGCCGGCGTCTTCTTGCCGGGCGCCGGGTAGTCGCCCGTGGTCTTCGTCTTCGCCCCGGCGGCCCGGTCGCCCGCGGGCGTCGGGTCGTCGAGCATGATCTCCTGCTTGAGATCGATGCCGTGGACGGACGTCAGCTTCGAGGCCGCCTTGATGGTCGCCTCGGCGGTCGCGGTCGGGACGGTCGCGCGTACGTAGCCGAGCTTGTCGTACGTACGACCCAGCACGGACCCCTTCACGGCGTCCAGCTGCTCGGCGACCTGCTCGGTCGCACCGGGCGCGGTGGCGACCATCATGGTGACGTTCTTCTCGCCCTTGGCCTTCGCCTTGGTCAGGACGTCGGCGTCGGCCGTACCGAGCTTGTCGCTCGTGGCGGCCGCCTTCACGGGGGCATCGGCCGGGTCGTCGGCGGCGAAGACCGGGGCCGCGCCGGAGGCGGCCAGTGCGGCCACCAGACCGGCAGCGGCCGCGACTCGGGCCACGCGTCTCGCCCCGGATATGGAGCTGGGGGATTCGGAGGTCATCAGCATCCCTGTATGTGAAAGAGAAAGTCCGGAATTCGGTACCGGATGACCGCTCAGCCTTTCGTAAATGACGTGGGTTTGTGGAGGGTTGAGGGAGGCGAGATGCAGCCATGGCGTACTCCCGCCAGGGGGGCTGATGTGCCATGAGGGATGAAAGGGTCGATAACTGCCCTTTCATCGGGGCAGGATGACCACATACGCGGCCGGTTCGCGGTCGGCCGCCGCCATCAGCGCGGTGCGCACCACGGTCGCCTGCTGCTCCGCCGCGACGCGCAGCTTCCTCGGCGTGACGTGGACGACGGTGACCCCGAGCCGTTCCAGATGCTCCCGCTCGGCGGCGCACCCGGACCACTCGGCGTCGTGCTCCTCCTGACGCCGGTCGCCGTCGAGCGTGCTGTGCAGGGGTGCGCGGCTGTCGAGTTCGACAGCAACGGCCTGGTCGGGCCAGTAGGCGTCCACCCCGCCGAGGTGGGGGCCGCCGGGCAGCCGCAGGTCCACGTTCCAGAGCGGCTCCGGCAGGTCATAGGTCCGCACCATGTCGTACAGTCGCCTCTCCGCCAGCGCCCGCCCCTCGGCGAGCAGCGAGTCGACGGCGTTCACGATGTGGGGCCGGTCCAGCAACTTGCTGCGGCTCAGCTCGCTCACGACCGCGCCGGGTTCGCAGTGTCCGCCGCGGACCGCCTCGGTGAGCAGCAGCCGTACGGCGTCTGTGTCCCCGAGGCCGGTGATCGCATCCGCGAGTGCCCGTGCCACGGGGGCCACCGGCAGGCCGGCGAGCTGCTCGGGGCGGGGCAGTTCGGTCGTCCGCACCACGTGCACGTACCGGACGGACCGCAGCCGCCGGGCGCGCGGCACCAGCACGTCGATCCGGTCGAGCGAACTCATCGGCCGTACGAGAGAGAACCCGTGGAGGGCGAGCGCGGCCGGGCCGGTGACCATGGCCTCGCCGTACCCGGTCACCCGCCCCGCGCCGCCCTGCGCGGGGACGGTACGCCGCCGCCCGACGTAGAGCAGGGCGGACCGCAGCCGCTCCTCGCCGGTGGGCGGCCCCGGGTGCAGCACATACACGCCGGGCAACGGCTGCTGCCAAGGGCCACCGGCCCGGCACTGTGCGGCAGCCCGCGCGGGGGACACGCCGAGTGTCTTCAACTGCTCGACGGACAGCACGCGTTGCCGTTCGCCGACGGGGAGGCGGAAGTGACAGGGGGAGGGTGGGGTGTTCTGGGTCATGCTCCGGGGTATGCCGCAGGCCGCGGTGCGGCTAACCCCTGTTACACGCCCGTCGACAATTCAGGACAACGCCGTCCTAAAGTACGGACGTTCGACAACCGAAAAGGGTGATCCCGTCGGGGATTGTGCGTCCCGTCAGCCCCCGCGGGCCACTCCGGACCGCCTCGGCTGCTGCCGACCCCCGGCGCCGGACGGGCCGCAAATCAAGCCCGTCCGGCGATTGAGGACAACGCTGCCGTGCCCGTCCCGGGGTGCCCCGTCAGAGGCCGGCCCCCGCCCCCGCGTCACACGCCTGCGCCCGCAACGCCCGCGCCAGATCGTCCCGCGCCTCCAGCACCAGCCGGCGCAACGCCGGCGCCGCATCCGCATGCGCCTCCAGCCAGGCGTCCGTCGCCGCCAGCGTCGCCGGGTCGTCCTGCAGTGCCGGGAACAGCCCCCTCACCACGGACATCCCGATCTGGATCGACCGCTCGGCCCACACCCGTTCGATCGCATCGAAGTACCGGGCTGCGTACGGCGCCAGCAACTCCCGCTGCGACGACTGCCCGAACCCAGCGATCGTCGCCTCCACCAGCGCGTTGGACAGCGCGTCCGACTCCACCACGGCCGCCCACGCCTGCGCCTTGACCGCCGCCGACGGCCGCGAGGCCAGGCACCGCACCTGGTGCCGCTTGCCGGACGCCGTGTCGTCCCGGGCCAGTTCGGCATCGATCACCGACTCGTCGGCGACCCCGTGCGCGGCCAGCGCGGACAGGAACGCCCACCGCAGCTCCTGGTCGACCTCCAGCCCGTCGATCCGGGCGGATTCCCCCAGCAGTGAGGACAGCAGCTGGAAGTCCGATTCCGAGTCCGCGACCGTCGCGAAGAACCGCGCCCACGCCAGCTGGTGCTCGCTCCCCGGCTCGGCGATCCGCAGCTCCCGCAGCGCACCCTCGGCCAGCGCCCGTCCGCCCTGTTCACGCCACCCCGGGGCGGCGTAGTGGACGAGCGCGGTCCGGGTCCAGGCGTGCAGCATCTGCAGGACGCCGATGTCGGACTCCTGGCCGGAGAAGGCCAGCACGAGCGAGATGAAGTCCTGGGCCGGCATCAGCCCGTCCCGCGTCAGGTTCCACAGCGCGGACCAGCACAGCGCCCGCGCCAGCGGGTCGGTGATGTCCCCGAGGTGCGCGCGCAGCGTGGCGAGGGACGCCTCGTCGAAGCGGACCTTGCAGTACGTGAGGTCGTCGTCGTTGACGAGGACCAGCTCGGGCCGCTCGACACCGGCCAGCGCGGCGACCACCGTGCGCGGCCCCGCCACATCCACCTCGGCGCGCGCGTACCGCACCAGGTCGCCACGGGTCGTGCGGCGGTACAGGCCGACCGCGACCCGGTGCGGCCGCAGCTCGGGGTGCGAGTCGGCGGCCTCCTGGAGGACCGCCAGCTCGGCGATCCGGTCCGCGGCGCCGTACGTCACCACCGGCGTCAGCGAGTTGACGCCGGCCGTCTGCAGCCACGACCGCGACCAGGTGACCATGTCCCGCCCGGACGTCTCGGCCAGCACCGACAGCAGGTCGCCCAGCTGCGTGTTGCCGTACGCATGCTTCTTGAAGTAGCGCCGGGCGCCCTCCAGGAACGCGTCCCGTCCCGCGTACGCCACCAGCTGCTTCAGCACCGACGCACCCTTGGCGTACGTGATGCCGTCGAAGTTCAGCTTGGCGTCCTCCAGGTCACGGATGTCGGCCGTGATCGGGTGCGTGGACGGCAGCTGGTCGGCGCGGTACGCCCAGGACTTGCGGTTGTTGGCGAAGGTGATCCAGCCGTCCTTGAAGCGGGTCGACTCCACCATGGCGAAGACGCCCATGAAGTCGGCGAACGACTCCTTCAGCCACAGGTCGTCCCACCACTGCATGGTGACGAGGTCGCCGAACCACATGTGCGCCATCTCGTGCAGAATGACGTTGGCACGGCTCTCGTACGACGCCTGCGTCACCTTGCCGCGGAAGATGTACTCCTCGCGGAACGTGACACAGCCCGGGTTCTCCATCGCGCCGAGGTTGTACTCGGGCACGAAGGCCTGGTCGTACTTCCCGAACGGGTACGGGTAGTCGAAGTTGTCGTGGAAGAAGTCCAGGCCCTGCTTGGTGACGAGGAAGATGTCGTCCGCGTCGAAGTGCCGGGCGAGCCCTTTGCGGCAGAGCGCGCCG
This sequence comes from Streptomyces sp. NPDC051664, assembly GCF_044453545.1. Lineage (NCBI taxonomy): Bacteria > Bacillati > Actinomycetota > Actinomycetes > Kitasatosporales > Streptomycetaceae > Streptomyces > Streptomyces sp. NPDC051664. Next base: position 26,612 of record NZ_JBITCU010000003.1, read on the forward strand.
AGCGGGATGTCCAGCGTCGTGCCGTCGTCGAAGGTACGGCTGTACGAGTCGGTCACATGGTGGTACGGACCGGCGACGACCGCCGTGATGTACGTCGAGATCGGCTTCGTCTCGGCGAACCGCCAGACCCCGCCGTCCCGGGACTCCTCGACCCCGTTGCTCCACACCGTCCACCCCTCGGGCGCCGTCACCTCGAAGCGGAAGGGAGCCTTCAGGTCGGGCTGCTCGAAGTTCGCGAAGACACGCCGCGCGTCGGCCGGCTCGTACTGCGTGTAGAGGTAGACCTCGCCGTCCTCCGGGTCGACGAACCGGTGCATGCCCTCGCCGGTCCGGCTGTAGGCGCACTGCGCGTCGACCACCAGGACGTTCTCGCCCTCCGGCAGACCGTCCAGCGCCACCCGCGTCCCGTCGAAGACGACGGCGGGGTCGAGCGCCTGCCCGTTCAGGGTCACCGAGGTCACGCTCGGGGCCAGCAGATCCGCGAACGTCGACGCCCCCGCGCGCGCGGAGCGGAACCGGATCGTGGTCACCGAGCGGAAGGTCCGGGGATCGACGGCCGGCCGGTCCCCGCCGCCGCTCTCGGGGTCACCGATCGCGGACCGCAGGTCGAGCACGACGTCGTATCCGTCGACGGTCAGCAGCTCGGCCCGCTCGTGGGCTTCGTCGCGGGACAGGTTTTGACCGGGCACTGGTGCACTCCTTTGTGTCACGTTCGAACAGTTTGATCCTCCCATGTGCCTCCCGGCCCGGGCGCGCGGGAATGGCAGGGCCGTTCGGCGGTGTTCTCGCGCACAGGTGCGATCGCCTCTTGAGGAGAGACATGTCTGAGAACGCCACGGTGAACGGCAAGACGCCCGCCGATTTCTGGTTCGACCCGCTCTGCCCCTGGGCGTGGATGACCTCCCGCTGGATGCTGGAGGTGGAGAAGGTCCGTGACGTCGAGGTCCGCTGGCATGTGATGAGCCTTGCCGTCCTCAACGAGAACAGGCTCGACGAGCTGCCCGACGAGTACCGCGACATGCTCGAGACCAAGGCATGGGGCCCGGTCCGCGTCGTCGTCGCCGCCCAGCAGAAGCACGGCGACGACATCGTCGGCCCGCTGTACACCGCGCTCGGCACCCGCTTCCACAACCAGGGCGAGGGCCCCACCCGTGAGGCGATCGTGGCGGCGCTCGAAGACGTCGGTCTGCCGGCCGAGCTCGCGGAGTACGCCGACTCGGACACGTACGACGCGGAGCTGCGCGCCTCCCACCAGGAGGGCATCGACAAGGTCGGCCAGGACGTCGGCACGCCGGTCATCGCCGTGCCGGGCTCCGACGGCGAGCAGATCGCCTTCTTCGGCCCGGTCGTCACCCCCGCCCCGAAGGGCGACGAGGCGGCGAAGCTGTGGGACGGCACGCTGCTGGTGGCGTCGATCCCCGGCTTCTACGAGATCAAGCGGACCCGGACGCAGGGCCCGATCTTCGACTGACGTACCCACCGGTGCGGGTCCCGGCCACCGTCCGGAACCCGCACCGTGGTGCGTCACGCGTACAACTGGGCGGGCTTCGGCAGCCGCCCGACCACCCGGTGCACCATCCGGACGGGTCCGGAAATCGGCCCCGCAGGGGCAACAGCCGGGCGGTTCGGCGGAGTTCGTGGCGGTCCGCCTATGCCGCGACTGTCTTGGCGACGGGCAGCGGATGGCCCTCCGGGCCGTGGTGTCCGGCGGCCACGCCGTGGTGCTCGATCTCGAGGCCGGCGAAGTTCGCCGCGCACCGGTCTCACCGGAAGGACTCGGCGGCGCGTGCGGCCCAGTCGGCGAAGGTGCCCGGCGCGCGGCCGAGGATCTGCTCGACGTCGGGACTGACCTTCTGCTCCGCCGCCAGCGGCTCCCCGAGGATGCCGAGCGTGCCCTCCACCACCGGCGCGGGCATGAACTGCAGCATCTGCGCACGGGCCTCCTCGCGGGTCTGCTCGACGAACCGGACCGGAGTGCCCAGCGCGTCGCCGATCGCCTCGGCCCTTTCCCGCTGGGTGACCGCCGCGGGCCCGGTCAGTTCGTACGTACGGCCCGCGTGGCCGGCCTCGCGCAGAACCACGGCCGCGACCTCGGCGACATCCGCCGGGTCGACGGTGGGCAGCCCGACGTCGCCGAAGGGTGCGGCAACGGTGCGCTGCGTACGGATCGACTCGGCCCACGCGAAGGTGTTGGAGTTCAGGCCGCCGGACCGCAGGACCGTCCATGCGAGGCCCGGCCGGCGGACGGCGTCCTCGAACGCCCCCGGGTGACGGTAGGCCTCCGGCCGCGTCCCGACGCCCAGGGAGGAGAGCAGGACGACGCGGCGCACACCGCCGGCGGCCGCGATGTCGAGAATGCCCCGCGGGTCGTCGCCCGCGACGAGCAGGAACAGCGCGTCGGCGCCGTCCAGCGCGGTGCGCAGGCTCTCCGGATCGGCGAGATCGGCCCGCTGGTGCCGTACGCCGTCGGGCAGATGCGCCGGAGGCCGCCGGGAGACGGCCGTCACCTGCTCACCGGCCGAGGTAAGAATCCGCACGAGTTCCCGTCCGACGTTTCCGGTCGCGCCCGTTGCAACGATCATGAGATCCCCTGTGTTAGTTAGTTGACTGACTTGGACGTGACGATAGCCGGTCGCCCGGCGCGCGTCTATAGTTAGTCAGGTGACTCACTCAAAAGGTGTCCGGCGATCGCCGGACAAGCGGGAAAGGCTGGCGGCCGCCGCGGCCCGGGTACTTCACGAGCAAGGCGTCGAACAGACCACGATCGCCGACATCGCACGAGCGGCCGACGTCCCGTTGGGCAACGTCTACTACTACTTCAAGACCAAGGATCAGCTGGTCGAGGCGGCGATCGACGCGCATGCGCAGAGCCTGAGGTCGATGATCGGCGTGCTCGACGAGCTTCCCGCGCCCCAGGACCGGCTGAAGGCACTCCTGAACGGCTGGGTCGAACAGCGCGAGCTCACGGCTCAGTACGGCTGTCCCACCGGGACCATGGCCTCGGAACTCGACAAGCGGGCCGACGGCCTCGACCAGTCGGTCGCCAAGGTCATTCAGGTGCTGCTCGACTGGGTCGAGCAGCAGTTCCAGGCGATGGGCCGCAGCGACTCCCGTGAACTCGCGGTCGCTCTGATCGCCGCTTACCAGGGGATCTCGCTGCTCACCAACACCTTCCGGGACCCCGACCTGATGGCCGCCGAAGGGCGCCGGCTGGAACGCTGGATCGACTCGCTCGCCTGACGGGGTTCACGCGTCGAGCCTGCTCGTGATCTCGACCGCGTCGCCGACGGCCACCACACCCTCGCGGACCACCGCGTTCTTCACGCCGAAGCTGACCTTGTTGCCGTAGTCGGGTTCGCGACGGTACGTCGCCAGGGTCCGGACCGGCTCCGGACCCGCCCGGAGGCCCGTCGACTGGTCCACGAGCGGGACGTTGCACCGCATCGCCCTCACCGAGTAGGCGAGTTCGGCCGATCCGATGGTCATCCGGCGTACCCGGTCCTCGAAGTGCGGCTCGTCGGCACCGGACAGGACGATGTTCGGGCGGAAGCGGTCCATCGGTACGCCGGCCGCGTCGCCGCGGGCCTCGATACGGGCGTTGAGGCCGGCCAGCGACGCGGTGGAGGCGACCAGCACCGCATGGGCGTCGGCGAAGGCGACCTTGCCGGGGGTCTCGCCCCAGCCGTCACGGTCGAAGCCGGGCGCCACCCGTACCAGCCGGGACTTCGCACCGAGCGCCTCCGAGAACCACTCGGCGACCGCGTCCCCCTGGTCGCACGCCTCGCCGAGCGGACGGTCGAACATACTGACCGCGCGGCGCGGGCCGTCCCGGTCGACGTCCAGCTCCAGGGGCTCCAGGTCCGGCGCGGTGAGGGCCAACACGGCGCCGCCGTGCAGGACTTCGGCCCTGATCGCAGCCATCGCGGGGTGTGTCCGCTGACTGCGGAACGCGCCGTCCGCGGCGTCCACCACCATGAACGTACGGTCGTGCACGAGACCGGTCCCGGTGATCTCCGCCCGGTCGACCGGAACCGCGCCGCAGCCCTTGACGGGGTAGTACGCCAGTCCCTGAACGGTGATGGTCATGACGTCCCCTCCCGGGCAGCCGCTTCGAGTGCGTCGACGCTGCCGGACATGATCGTGCGGATGTGCCGGGTGATGAGTTCGATGGGCCAGTCCCACCAGGCGACGGCGAGGAGCCGGGTGACGGTCTCGTCGTCGTAGCGGGTACGGATCAGCTGCGCCGGGTTGCCGCCGACGATGCCGTAGTCCGGGACGTCGCCGACGACGACCGCGCCGGCACCGATGACGGCGCCGTGCCCGATCCGTACGCCCGGCAGGACTGTCGATCCGTAGCCGAACCAGACATCGTTGCCGACGACGGTGTCGCCCCGGTTCGGCAGTCCGGTCAGCAGGTCGAAGTGGTCGGCCCAGGAGCCGCCCAGCGTGGGGAACGGGAACGTGGAGGGGCCGTCCATACGGTGGTTGGCGCCGTTCATGAGGAACCGCACCCCGGTCCCGAGCGCACAGAACTTTCCGATGACGAGCTTCTCCGGGCCGTAGTGATACAGCACGTTGCGGGTCTCGAAGGCAGTCGCGTCATCGGGGTCGTCGTAGTACGAGTAGGCGCCTATCTCGATCAGTTCCGATGTCACCAGGGGCTTCAGCTGGACCACACGCGGCTGTCCGGGCATGGGGTGCACAGCGGTGGGGTCGGCGGGGACCAGACTCATGGCGCCATCATCGCATCCACCCCGAAGGGCACACGTTTCTTCGGGGGGCTCGCTCGATACCGAGCAAGGCCATGACGCCGGTGCAAGGTGCGCGGCGGGCGCCGGTTCACCGAACCGGTCGCAGTCGGGCCGGCGCCGGGCGCCACCGCGGTACGGACCGTCGGTGCCAAGGGGCGCGACGGGCTGATGGCCACTGCTCGTCAGCGGCGGGCCATGGGCCTCGTCGGCAGCGGGCGCCAGCGGGCGGCGACGTCGCGCATGACCAGGACGCTGTCCAGGGTCGCGGTGCCGGGCGGGAAGCGGTCCGGGTCGTCGAAGAAGGACGACCGCGCGGATCGGACCCGCCCGGCTGCCACCTGCCACGCGTCCGTTTCCAGCTCCATGGCGTCGAGACGGCGGCCTGAAGCCGTTGGCGACAGACCCCTGGCCCCGGCGCGGAAGAAATCCGATGCCTCCTGGAGATCGGTGAAGAGTTCGCTGCCGCGCAGTTCGTCGGTGACCTCGGCCGTGACGTCGACCCGAATCTCGCCGTCCCGGGTGGCAAGAGCGACCCGTACCTCGTCGGGCGTCTCGTGCACCGTGAAGTCGGCGCGACCGTGCTCGCCCGGGAAAAGCCGCCCGCCCGCCCAGGAGTTGATCCGTGAGCCGGTGTCGCGGCGTGTGATGTAGACGCCGGTCTCGACGCCGTCCGGGCCGTCCCACTCGACAGAGATGCGGTGCGCGGCGTTCTCGCTGCGCAGACCCACCGGCAAGGGCGCCCATGTGGGGCGTGCGGAGCCCAGGCGCAGGAGGCAGATGCCGGCGACGGCGTGGCCGCGTACCAACTGGGGCCGCAGGCCGTCGGGCAGCAGGCGGGCGGCGGCGTCCGGGGTGACCCGGTAGTTCACCAGGAGGCGGCGCTCGATGACGCTGGAGAGTCGGGGCTGGATCATGATGTGCCGCCTTCCTCTTGCGTGGCGGACCGCCACTTGGTGTGGCGCAGGACGATCTGCTCGGGGCAGACAGAGCTCAGGAACCGTCCGATGCTGGTTGCCAGCCGGTCCTCGGCCAGCGAGTAGAGGATGCGGTTGCCGTCGCGGCGCTCGGTGACCAGCCCGGCGCCCTTCAGTACGCCGAGGTGGCGGGAGATGGACGGTGCGCTGATCGCGAACCGGGCCGCGATCTCCCCGGCCGCCAGTTCGCCGCCGCGGAGGTCCTCCAGGATCTGGCGCCTGGTCGGATCGGCGAGGGCGCGGAAGGCGCTCGCCTCGTCATCGGTCGTTGCCATGCCAGATATTTAGCACATGAGCTAATTAGCAAACAAGCTAAGTGTCTGGAAACGCTGGAAATTAGGGAAGCCCCCGCGAGTCACGTCCTCGCGGGGGCTCGCCGTTCATCCGCCTGCCGGTGAAGGTTGAGAAGACGATCACGAGGCAGGACGTCCGTGTGCCCGGGTCAGGGGGCGAGCAGCAGAACGTCGGCGCGCTCCTTGGCGGCCGCGTACCGCTTCGCCACGTCCTGCCAGTTGACGACGCGCCACATCGCCTCGATGAAGTCGACCTTCTGGTTCTTGTACTGGAGGTAGAAGGCGTGCTCCCAGGCGTCGAAGACCAGGATCGGAACCGAGCCCTGGCCGACGTTGCCCTGGTGGTCGTAGACCTGCTCGACGATCAGCCTGCCGCTGAGCGGCTCGTACGCCAGCACCCCCCAGCCGGAACCCTGTGTGGTGGCGGCGGCCTTCGTCAGCTGGGACTTGAAGCCCGCATACGAGCCGAAGGAGTCGGTGATGGCGTCCGCGAGGTCGCCGACGCCGTCCGCCGCGAGGGGCTCGCCGCCGCCGTCGCCGCTCATGTTGTGCCAGTAGATCGAGTGCAGGATGTGGCCGGAGAGATGGAACGCGAGGTTCTTCTGCAGGCCGTTGACGGCTCCCCAGGCCTCCTTGTCGCGCGCCTCTTCCAGCTGCTCCAGGGTGTCGTTGGCGCCCTTGACGTACGCGGCGTGGTGCTTGTCGTGGTGGAGCTCGATGATCTGCGGGTTGATGACCGGTTCGAGCGCCGCGTAGTCGTAAGGGAGTTCCGGGAGCGTGTACGTGGCCATGGGGCGAACCCTCCAGATGCTTTCCTGTTGTTATTGCAAGCTATATGCAAGAGCAGGCTAACAGCAGGAAGAAGAGGAGTGTGATCAGCCCTTCGGCCCAGGACTGCAGGCCGTCCGGGGTGAGCGCCGTCAGGTGGTCCACCGTCGGCCTGTCGGACGGCGACGGGCGGGCGGGGCCGAGGAGACCGGCATGGCGGCGGCAGGGCTCGTCGCGGCCGGGGCGACGGACGGATACGCGGCGCGGATCGCCTCCGGTGCACTGCCCGTCGGATCGTTGATTCGGTGCTCGGCGCCCCGGTCCGCAAGGGCGTCACCGCGTCGCCGGTCGGGTACCGTACCGGTGTGGTTTACAACTACCGTTCTCCGGAAGGAAGTTGGTCGCCCGGCGGAGCGCCGGGCTGCGGCGGCGGGGCGTTGACCGCTGCATTCTCCGGACGTGTCCCGGTGCGACCGGACGCCTCGGCCCGTGACCACGAGCCGCCGGGAGCGGGCCACATGGTCAGAATCCGGCAGGTCCTGCGCCCGGACCCGGCGCGCACTGCCCGCCACACCGCGCCGTACCTCAAGCTGGTGGGCGAACTGGAACGGCGAGGCCGACGGCCCGGGGCGCTCGCCGCCCACGCCCGGGCCCGAACGGAGAGCCGATGACCATCTTCCCCACGACCCTGCTGCTCGCCCGGCACGGACAGACCGTCTGGCACTCCGAGAACCGCTATGCCGGGGCCAGCGACGTCGCACTCACCGACGAGGGCCGCCGCCAGGCCGAGCAGCTGGCGGACTGGGCGGTCCGGCATCCGGTCGACGCGATCTGGACGTCGACCGTCTCCCGCGCCATCGAGACCGCCGAACCCGCCTGCCGGGCGCTCGGCCTCGTACCCGGGCGCGAACACGATCTGCGCGAGTGCGACTTCGGGGCGGTGGAGGGGCGCACCCTCGCCGAATTCGCCGCCGAGGACCCGAAATGGGCCGAGGCGTATGTCGCCGACCCCGTGACCCATCCCTTCCCCGGGGCCGAGGACCCGCGCACGGCGGCGGCCCGGGGGACAGCGGCGCTGCGCCGGATCGCGCACTTCCATCCGGGGCAGCGGGTACTGGTCGTCGCACACAACACGCTGCTGCGGCTGGTGCTGTGCGAACTGCTGTCGATCCCGCTCGGCGCCTACCGCCGGGTCCTTCCTCAATTGCGCAACGCGGCGGTGAGCGAGGTGCAGCTGGGGGACGAGGGCGGCGCGCTGCTCTCCCTCAACGTGCCGTGCGCCCCCGACGTCAGTTCTTGACGGCCGCGGCCCGCCGCTGGCGTACGACACCGATGACGGCCAGTACGACGGTCAGCGCACCGGTCGCCAGCAGCTGGTCACGCGTGCCGGGCTCGCGCAGCATCAGCAGGAAGATGCCTGCCATGGCCGCCAGCGCGAGCAGCGTCCCCACCGGGAACAGCCACATCCGCACGACCAGCTTCTCGGGCGCCTCGCGCTCGAGCCTGCGGCGCAGGAGCAGCTGCGACACCGCGATGAAGATCCAGACGACCAGGATCACCGCGCCGATCATGTTGAGCAGCCAGGGGAAGACATCGTCCGGCCGCCAGTAGCTCAGCAGGACGCACAGGAAGCCGAAGACGGATGAGACGAGCACCGCGGTGCGCGGCACGCCGGAGTCGACCCGGCCGAGCCGCTTCGGGCCCTGGCCGCGGGCGACCAGCGAGCAGGCCATTCGCGACGCGCCGTAGATGTTCGCGTTCATCGCGGAGAGCAGCGCGATCAGGATGACCACATTCATGATCTCCGCGGCGCCGCTGATGCCCAGGTGGTCGAGGGCCGCGTAGAACGGGCCGACCGTCGCGACCTTCGGGTCGTCCCACGGCACGAGGGTGACGATGACCGCCATCGAACCGACGTAGAACAGCGCGATCCGCCACATCGCCGTCCGGACCGCCTTGGCGACGCCCCGCACCGGGTTCTCGGACTCGGCCGCGGCGATGGTGACCGTCTCCAGTCCGCCGTACGCGAAGACGGAGGCGAGCAGTCCGATGATGAAGCCGTTGGAGCCGTTCGGCAGGAACCCGCCGTCGCTGCGGAGATTGGCGCCGCCCGGGGCGTCCGTGCCGGGCAGGACCCCGAGGATCGCCAGCACACCCAGCACCAGGAAGAGCGTGATCGCGGCGACCTTCAGCGAGGCGAACCAGAACTCGAACTCACCGAAGTTCTTCACGGCGGCCAGGTTCGTGGCGAGGAAGATCGCCATGAACAGCGCCACCCACGCCCACTCGGGAGTGCCGGGCAGCCAGCCGGTGACGATCTTCGCGGCACCGATCCCTTCCAGCCCGACGGCGACACAGAGCAGCACCCAGAACGCCCAGCCGGCGGTGAACCCCGCCCACGGCCCGATCGCCCGTTCCGCGTGGACGGAGAAGGAACCGGAGGCCGGATTGGCCGCGGACATCTCGCCGAGCATGCGCATCACGAACATGACCAGCAGCCCGGAGATGGCGTAGGCGATGACGATCGAGGGCCCGGCGGAGGCGATACCGGCTCCGGAACCGACGAACAGCCCGGCACCGATGACACCGCCGAGGGCGATCATCGACAGATGGCGTTGCTTGAGTCCATGGGTGAGGGCGGAGTCGGCCTTGACGGCGGAGACGTCGGAGCCGGCCGGGACTGCGGAGACTTCGGAGCCGGCGGTGGGGGGAGACGCGGAGGTCCGAGACATGGACGTGCTCTGTTCGGTAGCTGAGACAGGGACGAGCCCACAGTCTGTGCGCGCCTCCCGTTCACACGGAACATGTGTCCGCTATACGGGCACCGGACTCACACAAGGTGAACACCTGCGTACATGTCCCGGGTGCACGCCCCGCCATCGATCCGCCCGTCAGGCCCGCCGCCGGTCCCGCAGCTCCCGCGCCCCCGCGACGAGCAGCACCAGACCCGTCGCCCCCGCCGACCACAACACCTGCGGGCGCGCCACGTCATCGGTCAGCATCAGCACCAGTACGGCCACGAGCGCGGCCAGCGTCACCCAGGTCAGCCACGGGAAGCACCACATCCGCAGGGTCAGTGCCTCGGGCGCCTCGCGCTCCAGCCGGCGGCGCAGCCGCAGCTGCGACGCGGCGATCAGCCCCCAGACGAACAGCAACACCGCGCCCACCGAGTTGAGCAGATAGAGGAAGACGGAGTCGGGCCACTTCAGATTGAGCAGTACGGAGACGAAGCCGAAGGCGACCGAGGCGAGGACCGCCCGCCGCGGCACCCCGCCCCCGCCACCGCTCCCCGACACCTTCAGCAGTCCGCGCGGCCCCTCGCCGCGCTCGGCCAGCGAGAAGACCATCCGGGACGCGCCGTAGAGATTGGCGTTCAGCGCGGAGAGCAGCGCCACGAACACCACGATGTTCATGATCTGCCCGGCCGACGGCACTCCGATCGCGTCCAGAACCTTGACGTACGGGCTCAGTCCGGCCTGCTGCGCGGTCCACGGCAGCACCGTGACGATCACCAGCATCGACCCGACGTAGAAGAAGAGGATCCGCACGACCGCGCTGCGCACCGCACGTCCCACCGCGCGCGCCGGGTTGTCGGTCTCGGCCGCAGCGATCGTCACGACCTCCAGGCCGCCGAACGCGAAGACGACGGTCAGTACACCTGAGACGACGCCGCCCCAGCCGTTCGGCAGGAAGCCGTGCTGCCCGGTGAGGTTGGTCAGTCCGACCGGATCGGTGTCCGGGAGCAGACCGAAGACGGCGAGCAGCCCGAGCACCAGGAAGATCACGATCGCGGCGACCTTGAGAGCGGCGAACCAGAACTCGAACTCGCCGAAGTTCTTCACCGCGGTCAGATTCGTGACGGTGAACACCACCATGAACGCCAGCACCCACGCCCACTGGTCCACGCCCGGTACCCAGCCGTGGGCGATCTGCGCGGCGGCCGTCGCCTCCACGGCGAGGACCACCACCAGCAGGAACCAGTAGAGCCACCCCACACTGAACCCGGCCCAGCGGCCGAGCGCCCGCTCGGCATGGACGGAGAAGGCACCGGAGGCGGGTATCGCGGCCGACATCTCGCCGAGCATCCGCATCACCAGCATCGCGAGCGCGCCGGCAATCAGATACGACACGACGATGCCCGGCCCGGCGACCGCGATCCCGGCGCCCGAACCGACGAAGAGCCCGGCGCCGATCACCCCGCCCAGGCCGAGCATGGTCAGATGGCGCTGCTTCAGTCCGTGCGAGAGCGGTTCCTGCTGCGTGGGGGGAGGGGCGTCGTGCATGGGGTGCGGGTCACTCTCGGATAATTTATGGGAAACCTACAGTCTCACGCTGCGAGACCCGGGCCGTCGGCTGCCCCCTCCAGGCCCCCACCTCAGTGACGAGCATCACGCCGTCACATGATTGCGTACCGGTCTTTGTCCGAACCCCACCAACCCGCCAACCGCCGCTTTGTGGGCGGCTGATGGTGATCGAGCGTTAACCCGTGGGTTAACGTCAGCCTCAGTCTGTCCCCACCTGCCCTCACCACCGCGGAGTCCCGATGAGCACTGCTGCCGCCCCCGTCCGTACCGGAGCGGTCCTCGCCGACCTGCTGCCCGCCGCCAGGCACCGTTACGCCGTCGACACGGCCCTGGTCGTCGGCGGAGCCGCGCTCACCGGCATCGCCGCGCAGATCGCCGTCCCGGTCCCCGGCTCCCCGGTCCCCGTCACCGGCCAGACCTTCGCCGCTCTCCTCGTCGGCACCGCGCTCGGCGCTCGCCGCGGCTTCCTCTCCCTCGCCGTGTACGCGCTCGTCGGCATGGCGGGCATGCCGTGGTTCGCCGGCGGCAGCTCCGGCGCGGGCGGCGCCTCGTTCGGTTACGTCCTCGGCATGCTCCTCGCCGCCACCGTGGTCGGCGGTCTCGCCCGCCGCGGCGGCGACCGCTCCGTGCTGCGCACCGCCGGCACCATGGTGCTCGGCTCCGCGATCATCTACGCGGTCGGTGTGCCGTACCTGGCGCTGTCCACCGGCATGTCGGCGAGCGCCGCGATCGCGGCCGGTCTGATGCCGTTCCTGCTCGGTGACGCGCTGAAGGCGGCGCTGGCGATGGGCGCGCTGCCCGCCGCCTGGAAGCTCGTCGGCCGCCGCGGCTGACGGAGGCTCACGCGTCTCACACGCTTTCGTAAACCGTTCCGAAGAGGCTCGCCGGGTCGTACTGCGACACCAGACCGGCGAGCCTCTTCCGTGTCCGCTCGTCGTGGAGTGCTTCGGTACGGTCCCCGCCGCCCGACGAGAAGTTCAGCGGCCGGCCCACGGACAGTGGCTCCGGGACCCCGGACAGCCGCGCCTACAGCTCCCGTACCGCTGTCACGTCCGTACCGTCGAGCAGCGACAGCAGCCGCACCGGTCAGGCGGCGTCGCGGTACGGCACGGCATGGGGCACCACGGGCTCCGCGGCCGGCGGCCCGCCCAGCCGGCCGATCCGCATCACCGTCGTCATCGGCGCCTTCGGCCCGGTCGGCACCGGGGTCCGCAGAGCCGGGTCCGCGGCCGGTGCGCTCAGCATCGCGCTGTCCGCGCCCGGCGGCGTACACGTCGGCGGCCCGGAGCTCGTCGGCATCGGTGACGCCGACGAGCTCCGGGCCGGAGCGTGGAACCTGTCCGGAACCCGGCCAGTTCCTCCGCCTGTCCGGGGTCGCCGGGGCGGAGAGTGAGCTGGGCAGGAAGTTGGTCGTTCATGGAGAGGCTCTCCGTTCGCCCGGTGTGCGGCAGGAGAGAGCCTCCCCGGTGCACCTGACATCGACCGTCAGGCGCGGATGGGCTCGATCAGGCGTCGGCGGACGCGTCCGCCGTGACCGCGGCCGCTCCGGACCTGCGCTGACGGACGTCACGTACCAGCGAGATCGCCACCACGATCGCCGCGACGAGCAGCGAGAGCAGCACCTGCTCACGGCCGCTGTCGTCGGTCAGCATGTAGACCAGCACGAACGAGATCATGGCGATGGTCGCCCAGGTCAGGTACGGGAAGAGCCACATCCGCACGACCAGCTTCTCCGGCGACTCGCGCAGGATGATGCCGCGCATCCGGAGCTGGGTGAAGCAGATGACCAGCCAGACGAACAGGGCGACGGCGCCCGAGGAGTTCAGCAGGAACTGGAAGACGGTGTCCGGCCACTGGTAGTTGAAGAACACGGCGACGAAGCCGAAGACGACGGAGGACAGGATGGCCGCCCGCGGCACGCCCCGCTTGTTCGTCCGGGCGAACGCCTTCGGCGCGTCACCGCGCTCACCGAGCGAGAACGCCATCCGCGAGGCCGTGTAGAGGCCGGAGTTGAGGCAGGACAGCACGGCCGTCAGCACGATGACGTCCATCACCTGCCCGGCGTGCGGAATGCCGATCGAGTTCAGGGCGGCGACGTAGCTGCCGTCCTTGAGGATCGACGCGTCGTTCCACGGCAGCAGCGTCAGCACGATGAAGATCGAGCCCAGGTAGAAGACGGCGATCCGCCAGATCACGCTGTTGGTGGCCTTCTGGACGGCGCGCTGCGGGTTCTCCGACTCGCCGGCCGCCAGCGTCACGATCTCGCTGCCCATGAACGAGAAGACGACCATGAGCACACCGGTGAGGATGGCACCCGGCCCGTGGGGGAAGAAGCCGCCACTGTCGGTGAGATGGGCGAACCCCGACCCCGGGTTGTCCGAACCGGGCAGCAGCCCGAAGACGGCGAGCAATCCGACGACCACGAACGCGGCGATCGCCACGACCTTGATCCCGGCGAACCAGAACTCGAACTCTCCGTACGAACTGACCGAGACCAGGTTCGTCGCGGTGAGCACCACCATGACGATCAGCGCCCACGCCCACTGCGGGACGCCCGGCACCCAGCCCTCCAGGATCTTGGCACCCGCCGTGGCTTCGACGGCGAGCACCACGACCCAGAAGAACCAGTACAGCCAGCCGATCGAGAAGCCGGCCCAGCGGCCGAGGGCGCGGTCGGCGTAGGCGGAGAAGGAGCCCGAGCTGGGCCGGGCCGCTGCCATCTCGCCGAGCATCCGCATCACGAAGACGACCATGAGGCCGACCAGCGCGTACGAGAGCAGAATGGCGGGTCCCGCGGCGGCGATACCGGCACCGGAACCCACGAAGAGGCCCGCGCCGATCACTCCGCCGATGGCGATCATCGAGAGGTGACGGTTCTTGAGACCGGCCTGGAGCCCGTCCGAGGAGCCCGGCTTGTCCGCGCGGCCCGGCTCGCCGGGCTGGTGGCCCGGCCCTGCCAGAGTCGTTTGCGTCATGGATCGAATCCTTACGTTCTGGATCACTCGGTTCCGTGGCTGTGCCGCTGCACGGTGGTGGGCGGCGAGTTTCAGGCATTGAAGCCGCAGAACCCCGGAATCGGAACCCCCTGTTCCGGATCATTGTCCGGATCGTTGCCGGTGTGGGGTTGCGCACACACGCTCCGCACAAGGGCTCCGCACGGGGGTGGGCCCGGAGGGTCCCGACCCCGATGACGGCTACCCCGTGATCCGCATGCCACACTCGACCCATGCGCGTGTACCTCGGCTCAGACCATGCCGGCTTCGAACTCAAGAACCACCTCGTCGAGTGGCTCACGGCCCAGGGCCACGAAGCCGTCGACTGCGGCCCCCACATCTACGACGCCCAGGACGACTACCCGCCGTTCTGCCTGCGCGCCGCCGAGAAGACGGTCGCGGACGCGGGCAGCCTCGGCATCGTGATCGGTGGCTCCGGCAACGGCGAGCAGATGGCCGCCAACAAGGTGAAGGGCGTACGCGCCGCACTCGCCTGGAGCGAGCAGACCGCCGCTCTCGGCCGCGAGCACAACGACGCCAACGTGGTGGCCATCGGCGGCCGCATGCACACGGTGGAGGAGTCGACGAAGTTCGTCGAGATCTTCCTCGCCACGCCGTACTCGGGTGAGGAGCGTCACACCCGCCGCATCGAGATGCTGACGGCGTACGAGACGACGGGCGAGCTCCCCCCGATCCCGGCCCACCACCCGCAGCAGGGCTGACCGCCCTACCCCCCGTGCCGCCGGCCCGCCCGGCGGCACAGCCATTTCCCCGTATCCCACGTCACCGAGGAGAGCCGCCGCTGTGCCCGAGGGACACACGATCCATCGCCTGGCTGCGGACCACCGCGACCGGTTCGTGGGCGGGCCGGTGCGGGTCAGCAGCCCGCAGGGCAGGTTCTCGGACAGCGCGGCGCTCCTCGACGGCCGTGGGTTCAATGGCGTCGACGCGCACGGCAAGCACCTGTTCCTCGGCTTCCAGGACGCCGGATGGATCCACATCCACCTCGGCCTGTTCGGCAAGCTCCACTTCGGTACGACACCGGTCCCGCCGCCCACGGACACCGTCCGTCTGCGCCTGGCCAACGACCACCACCACGCGGACCTGCGCGGCCCGACCACCTGCGCCCTCATCACGGAACCCGAGAAGCGCGCGATACACGACCGGCTGGGCCCGGACCCGCTGCGGGCCGACGAGGACGGCGAACGCGCCTGGCGGCGGATCTCGCGCAGCCGTATCACGGTGGCGGCGCTGCTGATGGACCAGAAGGTCATCGCGGGCGTCGGCAACGTGTACCGGGCGGAGGTCCTGTTCCGGCACGGCATCGACCCGTACCGCCAGGGCAAGGACCTCACCCGTGCGGAGTGGGACGCGATCTGGGCGGACCTGGTGACACTGATGCGCGCGGGTGTACGGAACAACCGGATCGACACGGTGCGTCCGGAGCACATGCCGGAGGCGATGGGACGGGCGCCGCGGGTGGACGACCACGGGGGCGAGGTGTATGTGTACCGGCGGGCTCGGCAGGGGTGCCACATCTGCGGCACGGAGATCCGCGCGGCGGACCTGGCGGCCCGCAACCTCTTCTGGTGCCCCACCTGCCAGCGCGCCTAGCATCGTGTCCTGACGCCGGACGGTCTTGATTTCGCGTGCCCGCCCGCACGCCTTCCGCACCGCCCCCCAACGTCCTCGAACCGGGCGGGCTCAACTTCCCCGCCCGCACGCGCCCAAAACGACCGCCCGGTGCCCCCGGCAACGTCACCCCTCTGCTAGAACCCCCGCGGAAGCCACGGCTCCACCATCCCCGAGAACGCCGACGCCGCCTCCTCCACTGCACCCGCCCGCAGCTCCTGTACCCGCCCGGCCCGCGCCAGTGAGACCAGCGATTCGCCGCCCAGGTACACCGACCCCAACTCCCGTACGGAAAGCGCCAGATCTGCCGGATCATCCGTCCGCCTGCACGACGCGCCCCCCTTCGTGTCTGCCGTGAGCCGCCAACGCCCCTCGTTCCACGGGCAGAACGCGTCCTCGACCTCGAACACCGCGTCCACCGCAGCCCGGTACGTCCGTGCCTCCAGCGCCGCGCCCAGCTCCACCAGCCGTACGTACAGCGAGTCGCGCAGCTTGATGTTGCACCGGCGCACGTCCGAGACGAGATGCAGAACCGCATCGTCGACCGGCCGGTTCCGCGCCTCGACCGTCGACGTCAGGTCGATCTCGAAGAGGAACCGCCACAGCGCCGCGTTCGCCGCCGGGTCCAGCGCCGACAGGTCGTCCACGGCGATCCGGCCCTTGGGGCCCGCCGCGTCCCAGTCCGGCTTGATGCGGAACGTCGAGTACCCGACGACCTCACCCGCACGCTCAGCCAGCAGGCACTGCAGCGGCGACGCCCCCCGTCGGGCGCTGGCCGGGTCGATCAGCGCCCTCCGCTCCCAGCCGGGACCGTGTGCCGGCGTTCCCGGCCGCCCCGCCACCAGCTGCTCGTACACGCCCTCGCACACAGCGGTCGCCTCGTCCGGCTTGGCGTACCGCAGGCGGACCTCGTCCGTGCCGTCCGGCACCGCCAGCCGCACCCGGTCCGTGTCGATCTCCAGGGACATCTGCTTCGTGGCCGCCCCGTACCCGAACCGGCCGTAGATCGCGGGCTCCGAGGCCGTCAGTACGGCGAGGGGTTCGCCCAGCGCCCGCACGTCGTCGAGCTGACGCCGCATCATCGAGGTCAGCAGTCCGCGCCTGCGGTGCGTGGCCGCGACACCGACCATCGTCACGCCGGCCGCGGGCACCAGGGCGCCGCCGGGCACGGCCAGCCGGAAACTGAAGGCCCCCGCCGTACCGACCACGTCCGGGCCGTCCCAGATACCGATCGAACGCTCGTGCTCGGTCAGCGCCTCCCAGAGCTCGCGCTCCTCCGGAGAGTCGGCGACGCCGCCGAACGCGAGCTCCAGGCTCCCGAACCATTCGTTCCATTCGGACGGACGCAACACCCGCAGCTCAGTAGTCATATGCCATGCCTACCAGGGGTACGGCAGACGGGCGACCCGTTTTCGAACGCATTGTCACAGGGGTCCCCCTGCACCTGAGGTGCTCGTGTGGATAAGGTCCCCGCAATGGCCCGTCGCGCAGGAGCAGACTCGTACCCGGCCCGATTGCAGAAATCGGCGCACCGGGCGCGCATCGCGCTGCGCAAATCCGGCGTCGACTACTTCCGCGGCGACGGCTCCGACTGGATCGCCCTGGCCGGTCTGCTGCTGACTGTCCCGGCCATCACCTGCGGCACGTTGCTGAACGCGGTGTGGTGCGCACCGGCCGCGCTCGTCCTGCCGATCGTCGCGGGCGGTCTGCTGCTGCGCCCGGCCAGCCTGCTTGGGCTGTACGCGACCGCCGCCGCAGCCCTGATCGTGGAGTCGATCGCGCTCGGCCCGTACTCGGAGGGGCCGGCCCGGGTGACCCCAGGCACCGTGCTGGTGGTCGCGGCCTGCGGTTTCTTCGGACTGATCCTCGCCCAGTTCCGGGCCAGGGTCGGCGTGCCGTGGCGGCGCGGCGGCACCATGCTCTTCGACCTGCGCGAACGCATCCGGGTGCAGAGCGCCCTGCCGCGGCTGCCGCAGGGCTGGCACCGCGAGATGGCGCTGCGCCCGGCGGGCGGCCAGTCGTTCTCCGGCGACTTCGTCGTCGCGGCCCGCACCAACGGCGGCCGCACCCTGGAGGCCGTACTCACCGATGTCTCCGGCAAGGGCATGGACGCGGGATCCCGCGCCCTGCTGCTGTCCGGCGCGTTCGGCGGCCTGCTCGGCTCGCTGCCCCCGCACGGCTTCCTGCCCGCGGCCAATGCCTATCTGCTGCGCCAGGACTGGGACGAAGGCTTCGCCACCTCCATCCATCTGGTGCTGGACCTGGACTCGGGCGACTACGAGCTCCTCTCCGCGGGCCACCCGCCGGCCCTGCAACTGCACGCGGGCAGCGGCCAGTGGGAGGAGAAGGCTGCGGAGGGCCCGCTGCTCGGGGTGTACGACGGGGCACAGTTCGACGCGGTGAAGGGCTCACTGGCCCCCGGCGATGTGCTGATGCTCTTCACGGACGGCCTGGTGGAGGCGTCCGACCGGGACATCGCGGAGGGCATCGACCGGCTGACCGGCGAGGCCGACCGCTATGTCGTCACCGGCTTCGACGGCGCGGCCTGGCATCTGATCGAGGCGTGCGCGAAGGATGTCAACGACGACCGGGCGCTGCTGCTGCTGTCCCGCCGGGCCTGAACCGTACGGAGCCAGGGCCGGCACTCGGCGCCCGGCCGTCATGACGATGCCCGTCCACGCGGCCCTGCGCCGGACGACCGCCCGTCCGTAGAGTCGTCCCATGCCCACGCCACGCACACCCCTGACCCTGACCGAAGTCGAGGCGATCGCCCGCAGCGCGCACGCCGGCCGGCAGGACAAGGCGGGACGCCCGTACGCCGAACACCTCGCCGCCGTCGCGGACGGTGTACGGGCCAGGGGCGGCAGCGACGACCAGATCGCCGCCGCCTGGCTGCACGACGCGGTCGAGGACGACGTGCTGTCCGCCGCGTGGCTGGCGGCCGCCGCGCTGCCGCAGCAGGTCAAGGACATGGTCCTCGCCGTCACCAAACGGGACGGCGAGGACCTGGCGGCGTACACCCGGCGCATCCTCGCCACTCCGGGCGCCCTGCTGATCAAGGAATCCGACCTCGCCCACAACGCCGACCCGACCCGCCTCGCAGTCCTGGACCCGGCGACGCGTACCCGGCTGACCGCGAAATATGCGCAGGTACGCGCGCTGCTCGGACTCAGCGCCGACGAATCGCCCACCGAACAGCCGGATCCGGCCAACACCACGGAGGGCTGATCCCCTCAGAGCTTGGCGGCGTCCCGCCGGAACGCCCAGTCCATGTCCGGCTCGGTCACGAAACGCAGCATCCGTCGCACCGGCGGCGTGCACAGCAGCGTCACCGCGCCGGCCGCGACCAGCGAGACCACGACCAGTCCGCCCGGCGAGGCCAGCCACTCGTACCGGTCGAACAACCCGGCGTAGCCGGCACCCTTGACCAGGAAACCGTGCAGCAGATAGCCGCAGATCGTCCCGGCGCCCAGCACGGTGAACCACATGTGGCGACGCGGCACCCATGCCAGGAACCCGATGGTGAGCAGCAGCGCGCAGCCGAACATCGTCAGCGTCATCACCGCACCCGACCACCACGGGGCGCCCATCTCCGGGGCGCTGTTGCTGCGGTAGAACCACCCCAGCTGCATCCGCGGCGCCGCCCAGTAAGCGACCAGGATGGCCCCGGCGAACAGCGGCAGCGCCAGCAGCCGCACCTCACGCCGACGCATCAACTGGAAATGCTCGGGCTTCAGTTGGAGTCCGAGCACGAAGAACGGCAGGAACTGCAGGACCCGCTGGAGATCGAGATCGTCGCCGATCGTGGGGGAGAACGACGCGAGCACGGCAATGACGAGCGCGACCGGCAGCGGGTGGCGCAGTGCCTGCCAGACGGGCGTGGTGAGCCGCCAGATGAACAGCGCGGCCAGGAACCAGGTGAGAAACCAGGGGTCGATCAGGCTGATCGGATGGTCCGGCGAGTCGTCCGCGTACCGCTTGAAGAGCGAGTAGGCCGTCTCGAAGACCACATAGGGCACCGCGACGCCGGTGACCAGGCGCTTCATCTTCTTGGCGCTCATGTCGAACGAGCGTGAGAAATAGCCGGAGATGATGATGAAGGCCGGCATGTGAAACGTGTACGCAACCATGTACAGCGCACGGGCGGTCCGGCTCCCGTCCATCACCGGTACCCACGCGTGCGCCACGGCGACCAGCACGATCGCCAGATATTTGGCGTTGTCGAAGTAGGCGTCACGCCGCTTCGTCGGCGCGGTCGCCGAAGGCTGGTTCATCACCGGTACGGGGGGCGTCGCGGTGATGGTGGTGCCGCCCTGGCGCCTGGGCTCCGACTCCCGGGTCGCTGGGGGGAGCGGGGCCCTCTGAAATGTGTTCGGAGCGTGGAACATCTAAAGCACCTTAGACGCCTCGATTGGAATTCGTAAAACCGTACGCAGGTATTGCGTGTTCCCGCCCAATCGAAAGTGAAACTACCGAAAACCGCCCCCTATGGCCCGATTGATCCTCCTTAAATGGGGCATATCGCCAGGCGGTTGGATGGAGTGAATTTCATCGCATCGGGGGTGGCGGAACGCCTGTGAAAGACCTGTGTGGATATGGAAACGATCACGGCCCCGTGCTTTTTGAGCAACGCCCGCGGATGGCCCCGTGCTGCCGGGCGGAGCCCCGGCGGGGCGGGTCGACGGGCCTGTCCGCCGCCGCGCACGCGGGGCGTGAGGATGGCGCGATCCCGACAGTTCGATTCGCCACCTGGCAGCAACCACAGGGGAGTTGGTGGCACGATGGACGTAACGGAGGAGTGCCCGGGCGCACGCTTCCGGGCCGGCAAGGCGGACCGACCAAGGGTGTGATCAGTCGTGGCCATTTCACTGTCTGTGGTGCTTCTGTTGGCGATCATCCTGGTGGTCCTGATCCGAGGCGGCTCGATCAAGGCCGGACCCGCGATCGTCGCGGTGCTCTTCGGCTTCTTCCTGGCATCGACCGGCATGGCGCCGTCGATCAACAGGTTCATGAACTCGATAGCGGAGACCATCAACCACATCAGCTTCTGATCCGCACCGCAGAAGGCGGGACGCGGAACGCAGAAGGCCCGGTCCGACGAGCAATTCGCCGAACCGGGCCCACCTATGGAGCGGGCGACGGGAATCGAACCCGCGTAGCTAGTTTGGAAGACCCCGTACGTGGACGGGTGCTGACCTGCGGAGATGCTGACCTGCGGTTGAGCTGCCAGGTCCCCGCAAGTCCCCGTGGTTTCCCGCTGCGTACCTCTGCTTCGGGCACGTAGCGGGCACGCTCACATCATCTTGCTGATCAACGGAGTGAGAGCTCCGATGAGGGTTGCTGCGGCCGTGATCAGGGACGCGATGTTGGACAGGGTCGTCGCTTGTCGGTTGTTGTGTGTAGCTACACGATTGGTGTAGCGTCTGCGCCATAACCTATTGCGTACGCCATGGGTTATGGGTGACTGCTCCTCATCTGGCATGAGGCTCCTTCACTCGGATGCCGTGGGGCACGCGTTCTCTTGCCGGAGAGTGCCCGCACGGCATATTTGGGTTGAGCTTCGAACTGCGTGGGATCGTAGCGCACTTGTGGGTGTCGACGCCCCACACCTCCCCGTTACCTTCTTGGTGGCCCGCAATGGGGCGCCCGGCCTCCCGGACCTACCACGACAAGAAGATCAGCCAGGGCAAGCACCACACCCAAGCTCTCCTCTGTCTCGCCGGACGACGAGCCGACGTGATCTTCGCGATGCTCCGAGACGGCACCTTTTACGAACCTCAACCCGCCCCATCAGCGTGAACTCTCAAGAGTTCGCCTTGCCTCAGCCCACAACCGCTCGAACTCCTCTGCCGAGATCTCACTTGCATGCGGCGCCTCTTGCCAGCCATCCAGGGTGCCCTCGGCGAGGACGCCGTACTGCCGTTCATAGCGGCCCATGGCGGCAAGATCGGCGTGGTCACGCAAGTGCAGCACCTCCTCCAGGGAGGCCGCTGTCACCGGGCGCGAGGTCGACCCCTGGACATCAACGTGGCGCACTGCCCAGCCCTCGTCATCGGCCTCGAAGTACTGCCACAGGTCTTCGTCCTCGAAGTAGGTCCGGAACCAGGTCGTCATGCCCGACATCCTCACCCACCCACGGACCACCTCCACCACCTTGACCAAACACATAGGGGCACCCCCCGCCTCGACCCACCAGTCACCCCAGCTCCCATCCCGTCCGCCTTCGACCCACACACCGTGGAGCGGGCGTGGTTCAGGGCGTCAAGGTGGAGCGCGCCACCGTACGAACGACCTTGACGCCCTGGACCGCGACTGCTCGGCTCTGCCTGGGTCGAAGGTGGTCGGGATGGGAGCCCACCACGCTCACCACGAATCCGCCGGCACCCGCAAACGGCGCCCCTCCCATCCCGGAGTCTGAGCGCCCCCGCCGGAGGCATGTTCTTGCCTCGCGGATGAGTTCTCGCTTTAGCCCGCAGCACGTAGCGCGCCGCCTGGCGCGGCCAGCCGGGGCGAAGACAGAGGCAGGCCGCGCCGCTGAGGCGGCGCGCACCCGCGCCGTGCGCGGGTCTTGATGAGGTAGAGAAACCTGTAACAGCTCTGTGGGCGTGGGCACTTCGTGCATCCACTGGCACTTTTTCTGACAGTGCCTCTTCTGGGGTATGGGTACCTTCAAAGCGTCGAAGGGAGCCCATGGTGGGGGCCGATCTGAGCACGGGGCAAAGGGTGGCGCGAGCACGTCGCCGACTTGGATGGGATCAGGCGCGATTGGCCGCCGCTGTTGGTCGCTCGGTCAGCTGGGTCTCGAAGGTGGAAACCGGGAGGCTGCCGCTCGACCGTATGAGCGTCGTTGGCCAGCTTGCCGAAGCCCTTGGCGTCGAGGTCATCGAACTTACCGGCCAGCCATATCGCCATGACGGCTCGGAGCTCGACTCCGGACACGCCGCGATTCCCGGCCTTCGCCTCGCCCTCCAGCAGGCAACCATGCCCGGAGGTGCCCTTCTCCTGAGCTCGCTGGAACCGCCGTCCCTGGATGATGTCTCGTCCCGGGTGCTGGCGGCGGAGCGGCTCCGCCAAGACGCAAAGTTCACGGCCCTTGGTGACGTCCTTCCCCAGATCATCCGAGACCTCATCGTCGCGTGTGACACCGCTGAGGGGGATGACCTCCGGCGCGCTGAGGGGCTGATGCTTCGCGCGAGCCACATGGCCCGGGTTTCCTCGAACCTTCTCGGTCATCATGATCTCGGCTGGAGTGCGGTTCAGAGGGAACTGGTTGCGGCTGAGCGGGCAGAGTCTCCGACCCTCCGGGCTGCCGCCCGATGGGACCTCTGCGGTGTCTGGCTCTATGAAGGGGAAGTCACCGCGGCTCGAGATATGGCGCTGCGGGCGCTCGACGACCTTGAACCTGACCTCGGCGCTGCCGATGAGAGCATCCGGTCGCTCTGGGGCGCCATGCACCTCCGGGCCGCCGTGGCGTGGTCTCGCCTCTGGGATCGGGCAGAGGCGGAATCCCACCTGGAGGAGGCGCGCCGGGTAGCTGCCGGTCTGCCTCCTGAAGGGAATGTCTTCCAGACTCAGTTCAACGCGGTGAACACTGAGATCCACAGCGTCGAGGTCAGTTTGGAGCTCGGGCACCCTCGTGACGTGCTTTCGCGGTCTGAGCTGGTGGACGTCATGCGCATCGCCTCAGGCGAACGGAAGTCGCACTTCTGGGTCTGCACTGCGGCTGGCCAGATGATGAACGGGAAGAGCGAAGACGCGGCGCAGTCCATCCTTCATGCTGACGCGGTCGCACCCCAGCATGTTCGGAATCGCCCGGTTGCACGCAACCTCGTGGACGACCTTCGGTCTGCCAACAGGAACTCGCACGCGGAGGAGATCCGGCGCCTGGCCGGACACATGAAGCTCGGCTGATCCGTTAGGACGGAAAGGAGGTCGCCGCCGTGCGGGTGGCAGACAGGGCGCGATTACTCGTGGAGTTGCACGAGATCCGGAAGAAGCTGGTAGAGGCGGGGCAGCGAGTCGATCGGCTGTCGGCCTCCGTCAAGGCTGATCGCCGAGGTGCCCTTCGAGGCGATCAAGCCGCGAGTTGATCAGATTCAAGGCGGCCTTGATCTCGGCAAGCTCGGTGTCCAAGGCTCCGTCCAGTTCATTCCCGCCGCCGGGCGGGTCGCTGGCTACGAAGGTTCCGCGTCCCTGCTGACTGACGATCAAGCCTTCGTCGCGGAGGATTCCCAACGCGTGCCGGACGGTCATGGCTGCTACGCCGTACCGCTCGGCCAATTTGGCGTTGCCGTCGAGCCGCTGGCCGGCCATCAGCGCACCATTCGCGATCTGCCTACGAAGGTCGTCGGCCACCTGCGTGTAGGCGCTGCGGGGATCGTCCGGGGTCACAGTCACATCCCCAGGTTATCTAAGTGACCTAAAGAAGTCTGCCCCGGGGGCTTGCGCTCTTTGATGCACCAACTAATCTAGATAACACAAGAGAAGTTAGAGAAGTTGGTCAGGAGCGGCGCCCTACCGCCAAGCAGATACGCCGCTCCCGTCCCTCGAAGGGAGCTTCCATCATGCCCGCGACGCTCGTCGTCTTGCACCCTGCACCGTTATCCGCTCCGCTGTCCCGCACCGAGGACGGTGTCGTCTACGAGGCCTCGCCGTGCCAGGCGTGTGGGGTCGCCGGTGGTGCGGGCTGGATCCACGTGGACGGCATCGGCGTCCTGGTGCACAACGTCCGTGGCCGGGAGCGCTGCCCGGTGGCCGCGCCGTTCGACTGGGAGACCGGTAAGCCGCTTCCCGCTCTGACTGAGGCGGTGGCCGCATGAATGCCTCGATCGTTCCTCTCGTCACTGGTCCCGCTCCCGTTCAGCCGTCGGGCCGTCCGGTCCAGCCGCCTGTGCTGCGGGCTCCGGATACGCCGTTGGGTCGTGCCCGGCTGGCTCGGGGGTGGTCGCAGGTCAAGGTGGTGCGGGCGCTGATGCTTCTGGCTGATCACTGGGGCTGGGACATCGCGGCCGAGAACTCGCTCAAGGTCTTCGTCTCCCGTTGGGAGAACGACACTCACCGCCCGGGGCAGACGTATCAGGTCCTGCTCTGCGCTGTCTTCCGCGCCACCCCGGCCGAGCTGGGCTTCACCCGGTCCGCCGTCGTGTCCACGCTCAATGAGCGGCTGACGGCTCTGGAGTCGGTGATCGAGGGCCTCACCGAGCGGCTCGGGGAGGTGGCTGCGTGACCCTTCCTGTGCTGTCCTCGGCGGCCGTGGCTGACACCGCGGCTGCCGTGGGTGTTGATCCGATGACCTTGGTCGACATGCTGCGCGTTGCCAACTCCCCGCGCTTCGAGCGCTGGAAGGAACAGGTGCGGCGGACCGGTGGCTGTGCCCAGCCCATTCATCTGAGCGGCCATTCCCAGACCGTGGACACGCGCACGGGGGAGTTCTTCGAGTACTCGACCAGCAGTGAACCGGGCGGGCGGTTGCGGATCGCCTGTGGGAACCGCCGTGCCTCGCGCTGCCCGTCTTGCGCCTGGACCTACGCGGGGGACACCTACCACCTGATCATGGCCGGACTCGTTGGCGGCAAGGGCATCCCCGACACGGTGGCCGAACGCCCCCGCGTCTTCGCCACCCTCACCGCCCCGTCCTTCGGCCCGGTCCACAACCGGCCCGACTCCGGCCGCTGCCGCTGCGGCATTGCCCACCGCGAGGACGATCCCGCCCTCGGTACAGCCATCCATCCGGAGCGCTACGACTACGCCGGGGCGGTGCTGTGGAACAACCACGCGGGAGCGCTGTGGCAGCGCTTCACCATCTACCTGCGCCGTGAGGTCGCCGCCCGTGCCGGACTGACGCAGGCGGCCTGCAAGGAAGAGGCGCGGGTCTCGTTCGGGAAGGTCGCCGAGTTCCAAAAGCGCGGCGCGGTCCACTTCCACGCGGTCATCCGCATCGACGGACCGGACGGGCCCGACACCCCGGCCCCGGCCTGGGCCACCGTCGAACTCCTCGACGGCGCGATCCGGGCAGCCGCAGCACGCGCCACGGTTCCCGTCCCTTCTGCCGGCCGATTCCCCGCCCGGATCCTGCGCTGGGGAACACAGATCGACGTGCAGCCCATCGGCTTACTTGAAGGCCAGACCGACGTCAGCGAACAGGCCGTGGGCGCCTACGTCGCCAAGTACGCCACCAAGGCAGCAGAGACCACCGGCACCCTCGACCGCCGCATTGGCGAGCTCCGCGAACTCGACATGCACCCCGGCCTGCCCGACCACACCCGGCGCCTGATCGAAGCCTGCTGGGACCTGGACACCGCCTACCCGGACCGGCTGCTCGCCCACTGGTCCCACATGCTCGGCTTCCGCGGCCACTTCTCGACCAAGACACCTCGCTACTCGACCACCCTCGGGGCCCTGCGCGGAGCACGGGCCGACTGGCGGGCCCAGCAAGAACGCCGGGAGAAGGGCCTGCCCGACCTCGACCAGGACGACGACATGGCAGAGGGCTCGGGAGAGGGCACGACGCTGGTCATCGCGCACTGGGAGTACGCCGGACAGGGCTACACCCCTGGCGAATCCTGGCTCGCCGCCTCCATCGCCAACGAGATCAGGCAAAACCGCGAACTTGCGCGAGAGAACCGCACCGAACTGGAAGCCTTCGACACCGTGGGGGAGTGGTGACCATGGAACGGCTGCTCACTGTTGACCAGGTCGCCGAACTCCTCGGCACCACCGTCCGTTTCCCACGGCGGCTCATCGAGGAGCACCGGATCGAGTACGTCAAGGTAGGCCGACACGTCCGCATCTCCGAACGCGCAGTCTCTGCCTTCATCGAGGCCAACACGGTTGTGCCTTCGGCGCGTCGGCTGAGGAGTGTGGCCTGATGGCGGTCAAGAAGCGGTCGTTCGGCCGTGTTCGTAAGCTGCCTTCAGGGCGCTACCAGGCTCGCTATGCGGGACTGGATGGCATCGATCGCCCAGCACCGCACACCTTCCGCACGAAGCGTGAAGCGGACGACTGGCTGGCCGAACGCCAAGCTGAGTTGCGTGCGGGGGATTGGACCGACCCGGATGCCGCTCGGGTCGCCTTCGGCTCGTACGCCTCGACCTGGATCACAGAGCGGGGCATCAGTGCGTCGACCGCTGACCTGTATCGGTCGCTCCTCCGGAACCACCTCGCGCCGACCTTCGACGGCGTCGCCCTCGGCGACATCACTCCCGCCATGGTCCGGGCCTGGCGTGTCGCTCGACTGGACGCGGGTGCCGGCGCTTCCTCGGTGGCTAAGTCGTACGCGCTCCTGCGGGCCGTGCTCATGACCGCTGTGGAGGACCGACTCATCCGACGCAATCCCTGCCGCGTCAAGAGGGCGAGCGTTGCACCTACTCCTGAGCGGCCCACAGCGACTGTTCAGGAGGTCTATGACCTTGCGGGGGCGATCCAGCCTCGCTACCGCGCCCTCGTCCTCCTGGCGGCCTTCACAGGGCTTCGCTGGGGCGAGCTGATCGGGCTGTCCCGCCGTGACATCGACCTCAACTCGGGAACCCTACGGGTGCGCCGGAATGTGGCCGAACTCCACAGCGGCAAGCAGCTGGTGAAGGAGCCCAAGAGCACGGCGGGCAAGCGTACGGTCGCGATCCCAGCCGTGATCGTCAGCGATCTGGCCACGCATCTCGCCGTGTTCGCTGAGCCGGGGCCGGACGGTCGGGTCTTCATCGGGGCCAAGAAGGCGACACCTCGCCGGAACCATTTCGGCAAGCTGTGGCGCAAGGCGTGCGATCAGGTCGGGATCAAGGGCCTGCATTTTCATGATCTTCGCCATACCGGAAACACCCTCGCTGCCGCGACCGGTGCCAGCACTCGTGAGTTGATGACCAGGATGGGCCACAGCACCGCCCGTGCCGCGTTGATCTACCAGCACGCCACGGCCGAGCGGGAACGGCTGATCGGTCAGGCAGTGAGTGCGGTCGTCGAGCAGGCTCGAAAGCAAGATCCCAACCCGAACGGGCACGCAGCGGGCACATAGGTCGGAAAGAAGATCGGAAATGCATCAGGGCCAGGCTGGAGGATGAACCTCTGACCTGGCCCTGAGTGGCATGGAGCGGGCGACGGGAATCGAACCCGCGTAGCTAGTTTGGAAGACTAGGGCTCTACCATTGAGCTACGCCCGCAAGCACCACAGGTCCTCGGACCGCGGCACGAGGAGCATCGTAGCGGGTCGCGGTCGTTGTCCGCACACCTCATGGCGGCACCGGGTGCCGCAATCCACGCCGCCCCCGTAAAGCGGTCTGTGCACTGCCGGTCTGCATGTACCCTACGTGTCGCACCGACGGGGTGTGGCGCAGCTTGGTAGCGCGTCCGCTTTGGGAGCGGAAGGTCGTCGGTTCGAATCCGGCCACCCCGACCACAGGCAAGATCGCATTGTGGGAGTCATCCCCCTTGCCGTTACTATGCAAATTGCGTGCCCGTGTGTCTGATGTACCGGGCTCGATCCGCGGAGCCGCTGTCCGGTGGCCGAGCAGAACCCCAAGAAGTCAGCCACCAAGGAGACCGAACCGTGAAGAGCGCCGTGGAGACCCTGAACCCGACTCGGGTTCGGCTCAGCATCGAGGTGCCCTTCGAGGAGCTCAAGGACAGCCTCGACGCGGCGTACAAGAAGATCAACCAGCAGGTCACGGTGAAGGGCTTCCGTAAGGGCAAGATCCCCAACCGCGTCATCGACCAGCGGTTCGGCCGTGGTGCCGTGCTGGAGGAGGCCGTCAACGACGCCCTCCCGAAGTTCTACACCGAGGCTGTCAACGAGGGTGAGCTCAACGTTCTGGGCCAGCCCGAGGTCGACATCACCGAGCTGAAGGACGGCGAGCTGCTGGCCTTCACCGCCGAGGTCGACGTGCGCCCCGCGATCGAGATCCCGGACTACTCCGGCATCGAGGTCACCGTGGACGCCCTCGAGGTCAGCGACGAGGACGTCGAGAAGGCCGTGGAGCAGCTCCGTGGCCGCTTCGCCTCCACCAACCCGGTCGAGCGCGCCGCCGCAGAGGGCGACGTCGTCACGATCGACCTGCAGGCCAAGGTCGACGGCGAGGTCCTGGAGGACGGCGTGGCCGAGGGTGTCTCGTACACCATCGGTTCCGGCGAGCTCCTCGACGGCATCGACGCGGCCGTCACCGGGCTGGAGGCGGGCGGCGAGGCCACCTTCACCTCCGAGCTGAAGGGTGGCTCGGCCGAGGGCAAGGAGGCCGAGGTCACCGTCAAGGTCACCGCTGTCGCCGCCCGTGAGCTCCCCGAGCTGGACGACGAGTTCGCCCAGATGGCGAGCGAGTTCGACACCCTCGACGAGCTGAAGGCGGACAGCCGCAAGCGCCTCGAGAACACCAAGCAGTACGACCAGGCCACCCAGGCCCAGGAGCGCGTCCTCGACGAGCTGCTGAAGCTGGCCGAGGTCCCGATCCCCGAGAAGCTGCTCGCGGACGAGGTGCAGACCCGCAAGCACAACCTCGAGCACCACCAGCTCGGCCAGATGGGTCTGAACCTCGAGAAGTACCTGGAGATCCAGGGCAAGACGCTCGAGGAGTTCGAGGCCGAGACCTCCGAGCAGGCGATCAAGGGCATCAAGACCCAGTTCATCCTGGACGAGCTCGTCAACAAGGAGAAGCTGAACGTCAACCAGGAGGAGCTCACCGAGCACCTCATGCGGCGCGCTGCTTCCTCCGGCATGAGCCCCGACCAGTTCGCCCAGGCCGTCGTCGAGGGCGGCCAGGTGCCGATGCTCGTCGGCGAGGTCGCCCGCGGCAAGGCGCTCGCCGTGGTCGTCGAGGCCGCCAAGGTCGTCGACACCAACGGTGAGCTCGTCGAGCTCGAGGACGACGAGGAAGAGGCCGTCGAGACGGTCGAGGCCGCCGAGGGTACCGAGGCCGCCGCCGAGGAGAAGACCGAGGCCTGAGCCTCGCGCTGAACCCGCACGACGGGCTCCGGACGCTAAGCGTCCGGAGCCCGTCGTCGTATCGGTGGCCGACCCCCACAACCCTTGTGCGCACTGCTCAGCTTGCGCTCCCAGCGAACAGTTGCGGAAGCGGGATGGCGTTGTCCCACCTGCGCGTTAGGGTCCATGAATAGGAAGGGTGGGGGAGCCCCCGCCCGCCCGGTACGAAGACGCTGAGACGGCCGGAGCCGTCAGAGACGAGCAGGTGGATACGTGACGAATCTGATGCCTTACGCCGCCGGAGAGCCGTCCCTCGGTGGTGGCCTCGGCGACCAGGTCTACAGCCGACTGCTCGGCGAGCGCATCATCTTCCTCGGTCAGCAGGTCGACGATGACATCGCCAACAAGATCACGGCGCAGCTGCTTCTCCTTGCCGCGGAGCCGGACAAGGACATCTACCTCTACATCAACAGCCCCGGTGGCTCGGTGACGGCCGGCATGGCGGTCTACGACACCATGCAGTACATCCCGAACGACGTGGTCACCATCGGTATGGGCATGGCGGCCTCGATGGGCCAGTTCCTGCTGACCGGTGGCACCGCGGGCAAGCGCTTCGCGCTCCCGAACACCGACATCCTCATGCACCAGGGTTCGGCCGGCATCGGTGGTACCGCGTCGGACATCAAGATCCAGGCGCAGTACCTGCTCCGCACGAAGCAGCGGATGGCGGAGATCACCGCCCGCCACTCCGGTCAGACCGTGGAGACGATCATTCGCGACGGTGACCGCGACCGCTGGTACACCGCGGAGGAGGCCAAGGATTACGGCCTCATCGACGAGATCATCACGATCGCCTCGGGCGTTCCGGGCGGCGGCGGCACCGGGGCCTGAGCCCTGTCCGCCCAGCCCGCAGCCCCAGCCCCCAGAACGCCACCAGGATGGTGAACACCCACATGAACAACTTCCCCGGCGCCTCCGCGAGCGGTCTCTACACCGGCCCGCAGGTGGACAACCGCTACATCGTGCCGCGCTTCGTGGAGCGCACCTCGCAGGGTGTGCGTGAGTACGACCCGTACGCGAAGCTCTTCGAGGAGCGCGTGATCTTCCTCGGCGTCCAAATCGACGACGCCTCCGCCAACGACGTCATGGCGCAGCTGCTGTGCCTGGAGTCGATGGACCCGGACCGCGACATCTCGATCTACATCAACAGCCCCGGCGGCTCGTTCACCGCGCTCACCGCGATCTACGACACGATGCAGTTCGTGAAGCCGGACATCCAGACGGTCTGCATGGGCCAGGCGGCCTCCGCCGCGGCCGTGCTGCTCGCCGCCGGTACACCCGGCAAGCGCATGGCACTGCCCAACGCCCGTGTGCTGATCCACCAGCCGTCCTCGCAGACGGGCCGTGAGCAGCTCTCCGACCTGGAGATCGCGGCCAACGAGATCCTGCGGATGCGCACCCAGCTGGAGGAGATGCTGGCCAAGCACTCCACCACGCCGCTGGAGAAGATCCGCGACGACATCGAGCGCGACAAGATCCTGACCGCCGAGGATGCCCTCGCCTACGGTCTCGTCGACCAGATCGTCTCCACCCGCAAGAGCGCGGCCGGAGCGATGGCCTGACGTCGGTCTTTACCCCTTGGCACGGTCGGTTCACACGGTCGTGACCGCGTGAACCGTGCCAAGGGGGGCCCGAACGGGGGGCCAGGCAAGGTACCGTCGGATAGAGGCACCAGGAGCCGCTGCACCAAGCTGCTCCCAGGCGAAGGGGAAGCACCTCGTGGCACGCATCGGTGATGGCGGCGACCTGCTCAAGTGCTCGTTCTGCGGAAAGAGCCAGAAGCAGGTGAAGAAGCTCATTGCGGGACCCGGTGTGTACATCTGCGACGAGTGCATCGATCTCTGCAACGAGATCATCGAGGAGGAGCTCGCGGAGACCTCCGAGGTGCGGTGGGAGGAACTCCCCAAGCCGCGCGAGATCTACGAGTTCCTCGAGGGGTACGTCGTCGGTCAGGAGCCCGCGAAGAAGGCCCTCTCGGTCGCTGTGTACAACCATTACAAGCGGGTCCAGGCAGGCGAGAACGCCGGCGCGCAGGGCCGGGACGACGCCATCGAGCTGGCCAAGTCCAACATCCTGCTGCTGGGCCCCACGGGTTCCGGCAAGACGCTCCTCGCGCAGACGCTGGCCCGCATGCTCAACGTTCCGTTCGCCATCGCCGACGCGACGGCGCTGACGGAGGCCGGCTATGTCGGCGAGGACGTCGAGAACATTCTGCTGAAGCTGATCCAGGCCGCGGACTACGACGTCAAGAAGGCCGAGACCGGGATCATCTACATCGACGAGATCGACAAGGTCGCCCGCAAGAGCGAGAACCCGTCGATCACCCGTGATGTCTCCGGCGAGGGCGTCCAGCAGGCCCTGCTGAAGATCCTGGAGGGCACCACCGCCTCCGTACCGCCGCAGGGCGGCCGGAAGCACCCGCACCAGGAGTTCATCCAGATCGACACGACGAACGTGCTGTTCATCGTGGGCGGTGCCTTCGCCGGCCTGGAGAGGATCATCGAGTCCCGGGCGGGCGCCAAGGGCATCGGCTTCGGCGCGACGATCCGCTCCAAGCGCGAGATCGAGGCGAGTGACCAGTTCCAGGAGGTCATGCCGGAGGACCTGGTGAAGTTCGGGATGATTCCCGAGTTCATCGGCCGCCTCCCCGTGCTGACCTCGGTCCACAACCTGGACCGCGAGGCGCTGCTGCAGATCCTCGTCGAGCCGCGCAACGCACTGGTGAAGCAGTACCAGCGGCTGTTCGAACTCGACGGTGTGGAGCTGGACTTCGACCGCCCCGCGCTGGAGGCGATCGCCGACCAGGCGATCCTGCGCGGCACCGGGGCGCGTGGTCTTCGGGCCATCATGGAGGAAGTCCTGCAGTCCGTGATGTACGAGGTGCCGTCCCGCAAGGACGTCGCCCGCGTCGTCATCACGGCGGACGTGGTCCGTAACAACGTCAACCCGACGCTGGTCCCGCGCGAGCCGCGCACGATCGGCAAGAACGACGACGGACGGCACGAGAAGTCCGCGTAGCGGCTGCGATACGTACATGAAGGGGCGCCCGGCCAGGTGACTGGCCGGGCGCCTTCTTCTTGGCGGTTATATTTTAGTCGGTGGTGATATTTCCCGCTGTGGACAGTCCCTCCGAACTCAGATTCTTCGTAGAGGTTCTGAAGTGGATTCGCGCGCTGACTAAGAGGGACCCGAACAGCCACGATCACATTATCGCCGTCCCGGAGTGCCTCCAGGCGTCGGCGCCCGACGGTGCGTGCCATAGAGGGCAGTCGCTTCCGCGACTTGTGCGAACTTCAGCCGTGCAACGGCAGCGCGGTCAATATCCGGATGCCCTTCGTCTTCGGCCCAGTGCCGCGGCAGTCATTCTCGTTGCAGGAAATAAGACGAGCGGCCGACAGTGGAGGGCCGTTACCCGAAGGCCGTCGAAGCGCCTGATGGCAGGCGCGCCGCTTACCTTGAAGCCGTGGGGAGAAGGGGGACAACTGATGAAGCTCGGCAGACCGCGGCGTCACGCTGGCGAAGCACCCGAATCGATGCCATCAAGAGCGAAATGGGTGATGCCAGAGGTCATGAGCTGGCCTCTCTCCGGAGAGTGCAGGGTATGACTCGGTTACAAGGTCGCGAAGGCGATGGGTGTGACGCAGGGATGGATCAGTCAAGATCGAGCGTGGTGGGTTGCGCCTGGATACGGCGACGATGTCGGCCTACCTCGAAGCGATCGGCGGGGAACTGACATACCGGCCGCGGTCAGAAATGTGTCTCTGAAGCCCTGGCAGGAGTGATAGACGTCGAATTCCGCATAGACCTAGTCTGCACGGGTCGACCCACGCCAGTTCGGTCTTCGTCGAAGCAGGCCCGGAACTGAGCGGGCTGCTGCCGAAGGAACGACGCGCGGGCCGCTGCCGAGTAGAGCAGTGCCACCGCAGCCGCTTGCCCATACTCTGCTCAGTCACGACGCTCCGGACAGCGGCTTGATCAGCGCGCGGACCGAGGCGCGAGTCCACAGCAAGCCACTCATTCCGATGTCGGCCGGGGTGCAATCCAGCATCGCCTCAAGGGCTGCCGACATGCCGGAGGGTTCAGGAACTTGCCGCCCCTGGCGCGGTGGTTGCCGCGTCGCCGTCACAATGGTGACACCGTTCTCCGATATGTCCGGCTTTGGAAGCCATGCATATTTGCACGTCATGTTCACGCCATTCGCTGTTGAAGAGCATCAAGATCAAGACAGTCGAGCGATGACCCCTGGCGGTGAGTGCTTAATGGTGTTTATGTGATCGTCGATCAAGTTCACTCATGCTTCACGATCGGGGCGAGGTGTACTCATGAAGTTGCAGAAATTCCAGCGCACGTTTACGGCTGTGAGTGTAACTGCGGCGGCAATTTTGATTCCGCTTGCGACTGCCGAAACGGCAAGTGCCACTTCGTCGAATTGTGAGACTTATATGCACAATCAAGGGTACGTTGTGGGGGCGAAAGTGAAGCACGCGTGCAGTCATGACACTTGGTCTAGTAAGTACCTCTGCGTCCTTGAGCTCTCCCAGCTCATAAGCAACGCCCAGGACGTTGCTGGCGCTTGTAGCGCTGCAGTGCGACCGTAGTTCAGAATGGTCCTTGGGTAGGTGGGTGCCCGATTCAGCTCGGGCACCCACTACTTCGCTGATGCGATATGGTCGATCAGATCTTGGTGCGGGACGTGTTGTAGAGCTTGGCGGTCAGGGCGGCCGCGTCGTCCTGGGACATGCCCTTGCCCGTCATGGAGAGCGCCACGTCGACGCCGGTGACTACACCGACCGTGCTGTAGTCGGCCCAGACACAGATGGGGATCACGAATTCCTTCGGTCCCTTCGCGGCAGTGCCGTCGCCGTCCTTGTTGATCACTTTCATGTCCTGGCACTTCATCAGTGCGCCCGTGAACCCTGCCGGTGTCACGGCCTTGGGGCTGCCGACGAGCTGGATGTCCATGCTCTTCCCGCCCTTCTTCATGTCGGCCTCGGTGTTGTTGAAGGAGTTGTCGATGACCTTCGCCGGGTCGGTGACGTCCCCCCAGATACCCGACAGGGTCAGGGCCTTGTTGGTCAGCGGGTTGTCCGTCGAACCCGAGCTGTACTGGGCTGTCACCTGCTGGGCATCCTTGATCCCCATGCCCTCAGCCTTGGCCTTGTCGTTGCCGGTCATGGGCGTGGACGCCGACGAACCGGTCGTCTCCTTCTTGTAGCCGTCCACGGAGGCAGTAGGCGTCAGCTTGTAGCCCTTGGTGGAGTCCGCGACATCGCTGTTGCTCGCGCCCCCGCCCGACGTCAGGAAGTACGCCCCGCCCGCGATGACCGCCAGCGCCACGACCACGACGCCGATGATCAGACCCGTCTTCTTCTTCGGCGGAGCCGGCGGCATCGGGACCTGGCCGCCATAGGGGGCCTGGCCGTACGGGGCCTGGGGCTGCTGTCCGTACGGGCCCGGCTGCTGGGCCTGCGGGTAGCCGTATCCCGGCTGAGGCTGCTGCGGAACACCCTGGGGGGCCTGCTGCGGGTAGCCGTACCCCGGCTGGCCGCCCTGCGGCGGCTGACCGCCGTACGGGCCCGGCTGCTGGCCGTACGGGCCGGGCTGACCCTGCGGCGGCTGGCTGCCGTACGGTCCGGGCTGGCCCTGCGGCGGCTGGCTCCCGTACGGGCCCGGCTGGTTGTAGCTCATCTGCGCTGTCCCCTCCACAATGCTTATGCGTTCCGAACATCCTGTCGGAAGCCCCGCGGGCATGGGGCGGCGGGAGCCACACCGTTACTGAACAAACCGGTTTCAGTGCACGACTGTGACGGCCCTAAACTGTCCCCCGTGACCGAGAACACTCAGCAGACGCCAGCCAGCAACCCCGAACTGCCGACCCAGTACGCACCGGCCGAGGTAGAGGGGAAGCTGTATGAGCGCTGGGTGGAACGTGGTTACTTCGAGGCCGACGCGACGAGCGACAAGCCTCCGTTCACCGTCGTCATCCCGCCGCCGAACGTCACGGGCAGCCTCCACCTGGGGCACGCCTTCGAACACACGCTGATCGACGCCCTCACCCGCCGCAAGCGGATGCAGGGTTACGAGACGCTGTGGCAGCCCGGCATGGACCACGCCGGTATCGCCACGCAGAACGTTGTCGAGCGTGAGCTCGCCAAGGAGGGCAAGTCCCGCCACGACCTGGGGCGCGAGGCCTTCATCGACCGCGTCTGGCAGTGGAAGGGCGAGTCCGGCGGACAGATCTCCGGGCAGATGAAGCGCCTGGGTGACGGTGTCGCCTGGTCGCGGGAACGCTTCACCATGGACGAGGGCCTGTCCCAGGCCGTCCAGACCATCTTCAAGAAGCTCTACGACGACGAGCTGATCTACCGGGCCGAGCGCATCATCAACTGGTGTCCGCGCTGTCTCACGGCCATCTCGGACATCGAGGTCGAGTACCAGGACGACGACGGTGAGCTCGTCTCCATCCGGTACGGCGAGGGCGAGGACTCCATCGTCGTCGCGACGACCCGTGCCGAGACGATGCTGGGCGACACGGCCGTCGCCGTCCACCCGGGGGACGACCGCTACAAGCACCTGGTCGGCAAGGAGATCGAGCTGCCGCTCACAGGTCGCCGTATCCCGGTCGTCGCCGACGAGCACGTCGACCCCGAGTTCGGCACGGGCGCCGTCAAGGTCACGCCCGCGCACGACCCGAACGACTTCGAGATCGGCCAGCGGCACGGTCTGCCGAGCCTCGCTGTCATGGACGAGCACGCGATCATCACGGCGCACGGTCCCTTCCAGGGCCTGGACCGGCTGGAGGCGCGCAGCGCCATCGTCGGCGCTCTGCGCGCCGAGGGCCGGATCGTCGCCGAGAAGCGCCCATACGTCCACTCCGTCGGCCACTGCTCGCGCTGCAAGACGACGATCGAGCCGCGACTGTCCATGCAGTGGTGGGTCAAGGTCGGCCCGCTGGCCAAGGCGGCGGGCGACGCGGTCCGCGACGGCCAGGTCAAGATCCACCCGCAGGAGATGGAGAAGCGGTACTTCGACTGGGTCGACAACCTCCATGACTGGTGCATCTCGCGTCAGCTGTGGTGGGGCCACCGCATCCCCGTCTGGTACGGCCCGGACGGGGAGATCGTCTGCGTCGGCCCCGACGAGCAGCCGCCGAGCGGCGAAGGCTGGACGCAGGAGACCGATGTCCTCGACACCTGGTTCTCCTCCGGCCTGTGGCCGTTCTCGACGCTCGGCTGGCCGGAGCAGACCGAGAGTCTGGCGAAGTTCTACCCGAACTCCGTCCTGGTCACCGGCTACGACATCCTCTTCTTCTGGGTCGCCCGGATGATGATGTTCGGCCTGTACGCGATGGACGGCACCCCGCCTTTCCACACCATCGCTCTGCACGGCATGGTCCGCGACCAGTTCGGCAAGAAGATGTCCAAGTCCTTCGGCAACGCGGTCAACCCGCTGGACTGGATGGACAAGTACGGCTCCGACGCGCTGCGCTTCACCCTGGCGCGTGGCGCCAACCCCGGTGTCGACGTCCCGATCGGTGAGGACTGGGTCCAGGGTTCGCGTAACTTCGCCAACAAGATCTGGAACGCCACGCGCTTCGCGCTGATGAACGGTGCCACGATCGAGGGCGAGCTGCCCGACCCGTCGCAGATGTCCGCGACGGACCGCTGGATCCTGTCGAAGCTCAACAAGACCGTCGCCGAAGTCGACGCGTTCTACGACGATTTCCAGTTCTCCAAGCTCAGTGAGGCGCTCTTCCACTTCGCGTGGGACGAGGTGTTCGACTGGTACGTCGAGCTGTCGAAGACCACGTTCTTCGCCGGCGGCGAGCAGGCCAAGGTCTCCGGCCGGGTCCTCGGTGAGGTCCTCGACGTGATGCTGCGGCTTCTGCACCCGGTCGTCCCGTTCGTCACCGAGACGCTCTGGACCTCCCTGACCGGTCGCGAGTCCGTCGTCATCGCCGACTGGCCGAAGGACTCCGGCTTCCGTGACGAGGCCGCCGAACAGGAGATCGAGCTCGTTCAGCAGGTCGTCACCGAGGTCCGCCGGTTCCGCTCCGACCAGGGCCTGCAGCCCGGCCAGAAGGTCCCGGCCGAGTTCACCCTGACCGGCACGGCGCTGGCCCCGCACGAGGCGGCCATCCGCCAGCTGCTGCGCCTGCAGCCCGCCGGGGACGGCTTCCACGCCACCGCGTCGCTGCCGGTCGCGGGGGCCACCGTCGCCCTCGACCTGTCCGGAACCATCGACGTGGAGGCCGAGCGCAAGCGGCTGACGAAGGACCTGGGCGCCGCCGAGAAGGAGAAATCCCAGGCCAACGCGAAGCTCGGCAACGAGGCGTTCCTGGCCAAGGCCCCGGACAACGTGGTCGACAAGATCCGTACCCGGCTCGCCAAGGCCGACGCGGACATCGCGCGGATCACCGCTCAGCTGGCGAACCTGCCGCAGAGCTGATGACCTGAGTGCGAAGCCCCCGTGCCCCTGACCGACCAGCGGCACGGGGGCTTCGCCGTACGGGCGCCCATTCGTGCCCATTGCCCGGGCGCTGCGCCGGATGTCCGTCCCGGTCCGTAGACTGGGCCCCGTGAGTGAGCCCCGCCCTTCCGACCGGCATGACGCGTCCGAGTCCGACGACACCTTTGCGGAGATCGTCGACGAAGCGACCCAACGCGACCCCGACCTGGCGGTGATCGAGGCCGGCAGCCGCACCCTGCGCACCGCCTCGGGACCGGTCCCGGGCGACGAGGTCCCTGCCCGCCCCGCCGACCCGGAGGTGGACAAGGCGCTGCGCGCGGTGGAGCAGGAGCTCGCCGGCCGCTGGGGCGAGACCAAACTCGAACCTTCGGTGGCGCGCATCGCCGCACTGATGGACGTGCTCGGCGAGCCGCAGCGCGCGTACCCCTCGATCCACATCACCGGCACCAACGGCAAGACGAGCACGGCCCGCATGATCGAGGCGCTGCTCGGCGCCTTCGACCTGCGCACCGGCCGCTACACCTCGCCGCACGTCCAGTCCATCACCGAACGGATCAGTCTGGACGGCTCGCCGATGGACCCCGAGCGGTTCATCGAGACGTACCAGGACATCAAGCCGTACGTCGAGATGGTCGACGCCCAGCAGCCGTACCGGCTCTCCTTCTTCGAGGTGCTGACCGGCATGGCGTACGCGGCCTTCGCCGACGCGCCGGTCGATGTCGCGGTCGTCGAGGTCGGCATGGGCGGCAGCTGGGACGCGACGAACGTGATCGACGCCTCGGTCGCCGTCGTCACCCCCATCTCGCTGGACCACACCGACCGGCTCGGCACCACGCCCGCCGAGATCGCCGGTGAGAAGGCCGGGGTCATCAAGCAGGACGCCACGGTCATCCTGGCGCAGCAGCCGGTCGACGCCGCCCAGGTGATGCTGAAGAAGGCCGTGGAGGTCGACGCCACGGTGGCCCGCGAGGGCATGGAGTTCGGCATCGTCTCCCGCGAGATCGCGGTCGGCGGGCAGCTGCTGACCCTGCGTGGCCTCGGGGGCGAGTACGAGGGGATCTTCCTCCCGCTGTACGGCGCCCACCAGGCGCACAACGCGGCGGTGGCGCTCTCCGCGGTCGAGGCGTTCTTCGGCATCGGTGCCGAGCAGCCCGGCTCGCTCGACCACGACACGGTCCGCCGGGCCTTCGCCTCGGTGCGCTCGCCCGGCCGCCTCGAAGTCGTACGGAGCAGCCCGACCGTCGTCCTGGACGCCGCCCACAACCCGGCGGGTGCCCGTGCCACCGCCGACGGGCTGTCCGAGGCGTTCGGCTTCTCCCGGCTGATCGGTGTCGTCGGCGCCAGCGACGACAAGGACGTCCGGGGGCTCCTCGAAGCCTTCGAGACGATCTTCGCCGAGGTCGTCATCACACAGAACTCCACCGGCCGCGCGATGAACGCCGACGTACTGGCCGCCGTCGCGGTCGAGGTCTTCGGCGGCGACCGCGTCCAGGTCGAACCGCGCCTCGACGACGCGCTGGAGGCGGCGATCACCCTCGCCGAGGAGGAGGACGAGTACGCGGGCGCCGGCGTCCTCGTCACCGGTTCCGTGATCACGGTCGGCGAGGCCCGGCTGCTTCTGGGAAGGCACTGACCCTGTGCGTACGCTCTGTGCATCGACGCTGATCGGCGAGTTCTTCGTGATCGGCTTCGCCGGACTCGTCGCCATGAAGTCCGACGACCTGTCGAACGCCACCGTCTGGACGGTCTGCGGCGTCGGCATGCTGCTGTCCGTCCTGCTCTGCGGCGTGATCACCCGCCCCGGCGGCGTGCAGCTCGGCTGGGCGCTGCAGGTTGCGCTGGTCGCCGGCGGGTTCTTCATCCCGATGATGTACATCCTCGGTCTGCTCTTCGGCGCACTCTGGTGGGCCTCGGTGCACTACGGCCGCAAGATCGATGAGGCCAAGGCCCGCTGGGCTGCGCAGGAAGCGACCACCTAGGACGTCGGCGGCCGGCTGAAGCCTGTGACGGCGGGCAAACCCGGCCGCCGGCCCGTCCGCGGAGACCTGTAATCTCGCCTCACCGCACCTGCATGTCTTCAAGGAGCCGCACATGACTCAGCGCACCCTCGTCCTTCTCAAGCCCGACGCCGTCCGGCGCGGGCTGATCGGCGAGATCGTCGGCCGGATCGAGCGCAAGGCCGGCTGGCAGGTCACCGCGCTGGAGCTGCGCACGCTGGACCGTGCGACCCTGGAGCAGCACTACGCCGAGCACGTCGGCCGCCCGTTCTACGAGCCGCTCGTCGAGTTCATGCAGTCCGGCCCGGTCGTCGTCCTGGTCGCCGAGGGCGAGCGGATCATCGAGGGCGTCCGCGCCCTGGCCGGCCCGACCGACCCGATTTCCGCCGCGCCCGGATCGATCCGTGGCGACTTCGGGACGATCACCCGAGAGAACCTCATCCACGCCTCGGACTCCGAGGAGTCCGCAGAGCGAGAACTGAAGCTGTTCTTTCCGGGACTTTCCTGACCTCGGATCAGCCGAACAGCGCTGATGACCTGGGGCGACCGAAGTAATTCGGTCGCCCTTCGGCATATGACCGCCGATCGGGGGAACGCATCCCTCCGACGTAGCGTCACCATGAGTGGAACGGCCACCCGTTCCGCCCACACTGGCGAAGGCCCCTCGCGCGGTGTCCGTGCATACGGCACTACGATGGAATCTTCCAGGCCCGCAGCGCTCACTTCGCCTACCAAAAACAAGCCATCATTGCTTTCTTGGGAAGGCCCGACGCATCCTCATGGGGAACAAGGGGAACTCAATGTCGTTCATCGGCCGTGACATGGCTATCGACCTCGGGACTGCCAACACGCTGGTGTACGTCAGGGGGCGCGGCATCGTTCTGAACGAGCCGTCCGTCGTGGCCATCAACACCAACACCGGCGGCATCCTGGCAGTCGGTTCCGAGGCCAAGAAGATGATCGGGCGTACGCCGGGCAACATCGTTGCCGTGCGCCCCCTGAAGGACGGCGTGATCGCCGACTTCGAGATCACGGAGCGGATGCTCCGCTACTTCATCCTGAAGATCCACAAGCGCCGCTACCTGGCCCGACCGCGGGTCGTCGTCTGCGTGCCCTCCGGCATCACCGGGGTCGAGCGACGCGCCGTCATCGAGGCGTCGACGCAGGCCGGCGCACGCCAGGTGCACATCATCGAGGAGCCGATGGCCGCGGCCATCGGCTCGGGCCTCCCGGTCCACGAGGCCACCGGCAACATGGTCGTCGACATCGGTGGCGGCACCACCGAGGTCGCCGTCATCTCGCTCGGCGGAATCGTCACTGCCCAGTCGATCCGGGTCGCCGGCGACGAGTTGGACAACGCGATCATCCAGCACATCAAGAAGGAGTACTCGCTCCTCCTCGGTGAGCGGACCGCCGAACAGATCAAGATCACCATTGGCTCGGCGTACGAGATCGACAAGGACGAGCACACCGAGATCCGCGGTCGCGACCTGGTCTCCGGACTGCCCAAGACCGTGGTCATCTCCGCAGCCGAGGTCCGCAAGGCCATCGAGGAGCCCGTCAACGCGATCGTCGACGCCGTGAAGACGACGCTCGACAAGTGCCCGCCGGAGCTGTCCGGTGACGTCATGGACCGCGGCATCGTCCTCACCGGCGGCGGTGCGCTGCTGCGCGGACTGGACGAGCGGCTGCGCCACGAGACCGGCATGCCGATCCATATCGCCGAGGACCCCCTGGACTCGGTGGCGCTCGGATCCGGCAAGTGTGTCGAGGAGTTCGAGGCGCTCCAGCAGGTACTGGACGCCCAGCCCCGCAGGTAACACCGGGTCGACAACACAGCGGTCCGCCGTACGGGCGCTTCCGCCCGTACGGCGGATCGTTGATATACAGGCACGAACATTCCGACGAGGAAGGCACGGCCGCCGCACGTGAGGGACACACGAGAGAGCCGGCTGCTCCTGGTGCTGCTGATCGCCATCGCATTCGCCCTGATTACGGTGGACATCCGCGGCGGCGAGGAGTCACCGGTGGACGGCGCCCGGCAGGCCGCCGCAACGGCCTTCGGGCCGGTCGAGAAAGGCGTCGCGGCAGCCGTCGATCCGGTGGGCAACGCCATAGGGGCGATCCGTGCATCCGGTGCACGACACGACCGGATCGCCGTCCTGGAACAGCAGAACGCCGCGCTGAAGGCGAAGCTCGGCAGCGACGACCGCAACCGCAACCGGGTCCGCGAACTCGACAAGCTGCTGAAGAAGTCGTCCGCCGGGCAGTACGGCATCAAGGCTGCCGAGGTCATCGCCATAGGAGCGGCCCAGGGCTTCTCCTGGACCGTCACCATCGATGCCGGCTCCGACGACGGCATCAAGCGCGACATGACCGTCATCAACGGCGACGGGCTCGTCGGCCGGGTCACCACCGTCGGCCCGGACACCGCGACGGTGCTCCTCGCCAACGATCCCGACTTCACCGTCGGCACCCGGATGGAGAAGACCGACGAGCTCGGCTTCGCCACCGGCCAGGGCGACCGTCCGCTGTCCGTCCAGTTCCTCAACGGCAAGGCCAAGGTGAAGAAGGGCGACCGGCTGGTCACCTTCGGCTCCAGCAAGGGCAAGCCGTTCGTGCCGGGCGTCCCGGTCGGCGAGGTCGTCCGCGTCGACCCGTCGGGCGGTGACCTCACCCGTACCGTCTACGTCCGCCCGTACGCCGCCTTCAGCAAGCTCGACATCGTCGGCATCGTCGTCCAGGCACCGCGCGAGGACCCCCGCGACATGGTCCTGCCGAAGAAGGCCGAGAAGCCGAAGCCCACCCCGACGGTCACCGTCACGATCTCGCCCAACGGCGACATCGTCGACACCAACGGCAAGGTGGTCGGGAACGTCAACGGGACCCCCAGCGGGAGTCCCAGCCCCACCGGATCCACCGGCAACGCGGTCAACGAGCAGAGGTAGAGCTGATCCCCATGCGCTTCAACCGGACTCTGCTCTCCACCGCCCTGGTCGTGATCGCCCTCGTCGTGCAGGTCTCCGTACTCGCCCGACTGCAACTCCCCGGGGCCGTCCCCGACCTGCTGCTCCTCGTCGTGCTCGGTCTGGCCTTCGTGTACGGACATGTCGCCGGTGCCCTGATCGGTTTCGGCGCGGGACTCCTCGCCGATCTGGCACCGCCCGCCGACCACGCCGCCGGACGGTACGCCCTGGTCCTCTGCGTCATCGGCTACTGCGCCGGACTTGCCCGGCCGGACAACGGCCGGCTCAAGTCCGCGTTCGTCCCGATGGCCGCCGTCGTGGCCGCAGCGATCGGATCGACCCTGCTGTACGCCCTCGTCGGCGCCCTCGTCGGGGACACCGCCGCCCGTCATGTCGGCCTCGGCAGCCTGCTGTTCACCGCAGCCGTCTACGATCTGCTCCTCGCGCCGTTCACCGTTCCACTGATCATGGCGCTCGCCAGACGCACCGAGAACGACCCGCTCTCCGAGTCCTCCAGCAGTGGCGACATGGCCGCGGGCTGGCTCTCCTCCGGCACCGGACTCAGGATCGGCGGCCCGCGCGGCGGACTGCGTTTGAAGGCTGCCCGCAGCCGAGCGGCACGGGCCGGACGGATCAAGGGAGTCAAGCGACTGTGAGGCTGAACCTCGCCGGGGACACCCCTCGCACCCCCGGCCCGACCACTACCGGGGGCGCCGCGTGAGCAACATCCCGGAGACGGGCCGGACCCAGCGGGTCCAGATCCGGCTCGTCATCATCCAGGTCCTCGTCTTCTCCCTGCTGCTGACGCTCGGCGGCCGCCTCTGGTACCTCCAGATCCGCAACGGCCAGGAGTACACCGACGAGGCGAAGAACAACCACGTCCAGCAGGTCGTCCAGCCCGCGGTCCGCGGC
Organism: Streptomyces sp. NPDC051664; assembly: GCF_044453545.1. NCBI lineage: Bacteria > Bacillati > Actinomycetota > Actinomycetes > Kitasatosporales > Streptomycetaceae > Streptomyces > Streptomyces sp. NPDC051664. The sequence continues at coordinate 70,634 of NZ_JBITCU010000003.1, forward strand.
TCCATCCTCGACGCGCGGGGAGTGCCCCTCGCCGACAACGAGACCCGCCTCGTCGTCTCCGCCAACCGCACCGATCTCATGAAGATGGACGACGACGGCAAGGGCGTCCTGACCCGCCTCGCCGATGTGCTCGGCATGAAGCCGAAGGACGTCTTCGACAAGATCCGGCTCTGCGACGCGAAGACGCCGCAGCCCTGCTGGAACGGTTCGCCGTACCAGCCGATCCCGGTCACCGACGAGGCCACCACCCAGCAGGCCCTCCAGATCCGCGAACGTGCCGAGGACTTCCCCGGCATCACCGCCGAACCCACCGCCGTACGCCGCTACGCCGCACCCGGCAAGGCCAACACCGCCCAGGTCCTCGGGTACCTCTCGCCCGTCACCGACGGAGAGATCACCAAGGCCAAGGACACCGCCTCGCCGTACCTCCGCTCCGACCAGGTCGGCCGCTCCGGCCTGGAGCGGACGTACGACAAGGAACTGCGCGGCAAGGCCGGCGTCACCCGCTACGAGGTCGACAACCTCGGCCGGGTCATCGGCCAGGCGAAGGACGACAAGGCCGAGCCCGGATCGAGCGTCGTCACCTCCATCGACGCCCGGGTCCAGGCCGTCGCGGAGTACGAGCTGAACGACGCGATGAAGGTCGCCCGCACCCAGTTCGACAAGAACACCAACGAGAACTACAAGGCGGACTCCGGTGCCGTCGTCGTGATGGAAGCCAAGACCGGCCGCGTCGTCGCGATGGCCTCCCTGCCCGACTACGACCCCAACGCCTGGGTCGGCGGCATCTCGGGCAAGGACTACGCCCGGATGACCAGCAAGAAGTCCAACTATCCGCTGCTCAACCGGGGCATCCAGGGCCAGGCCGCACCGGGCTCGATCTTCAAGGTCGTCTCGACCGCGGCCTCCATCCAGGCGGGTTACCCGTTCGACGGCCACTACACCTGCGGCAGCTCGTACACCGCCGAGGGCCACACCTACCAGAACTTCGAATCGGAGAGCCACGGCCCGATCACCCTGGGCCAGGCACTCGAGGTCTCCTGCGACACCGTCTTCTACGGCCTCGGCTACCAGCAGTGGCAGAAGGACGGCGGGATGAAGCCCAAGAAGAACCCCAAGGACTGGTTCTTCAAGACCGCCCACCAGTTCGGCCTCGGCAAGGAGACCGGCATCGACCTCCCCAACGAGGTCACCGGCCGCGTCCCCGACCGCCAGTGGAAGAAGGACTTCTGGAAGGCCAACAAGGACACCTGGTGCGAACAGGCCAAGAAGTGGCCCAAGAAGAAGGACTTCAACACCGTGCTCGCCCACGAGAACTGCCTCGAGGGCATGAAGCTGCACGCCTATGACTCGATCAACTACTCCATCGGTCAGGGCGACACCCTCGTCACCCCGATCCAGATGGCGACCATCTACGCCGCCATCAGCAACGGCGGCACGCTCTACGACCCGACCGTCGGCAAGGCGATCGTCAGCCCCGACGGCAAGCAGGTCAGCATGATCGGGCCCAAGTCGCACGGCAAGCTGCCGGCCAGCGCCAAGACCCTGAAGGAGATGGAGGGGGCACTGGCGGGCGTCGCGACCCGCGGCACCGCCGCCTGGAGGTTCGGCGGCTGGCCGCAGGACAAGATCCCGATGCACGCCAAGACGGGCACGGCCGAGGTCTACGGCAAGCAGACGACCTCGTGGTTCGCCACGTACACCAAGGACTACTCGATCGTCATGACGATCTCCCAAGGTGGTACGGGCTCCGGCGCCTCCGGGCCTGCTGTCCGCAACATCTACGACGCGCTCTACGGACTCGACGACTCCGGCAAGCAGGACCTCAAGAAGGCGCTGCTGCCCCACCCGCAGAAGTCCCTGCCCAAGATCCAGCACGACGGCTCGATCGACGCCCCGACGATCAAGCCCTATGACCCGGACTCGCAGAAGGTCCCGGCGGAGCAGACACTCGCCGCGGTGCTCGGGAGGCGCGACTGATGTCCGGCTTCTCCGTCTCCCGGTACGCCCCCAAGCGCTCCGCCTGGGGCCGGCTCACCGCCCGCGACTCCGTCGTACGCCGGCTCGACTGGCCGCTCCTCGGCTCCGCCATCGCGCTCTCCCTCATCGGCTCCGCCCTGGTCTACTCCGCGACCCGCGGCCGCGACGCCCTCACCCACGGCGACCCGTACTACTTCCTGCTCCGGCACGCCCTCAACACCGGCATCGGATTCGCCCTGATGGTCGGCACGATCTGGCTCGGCCACCGCACCCTGCGCGGCGCCGTCCCGATCCTCTACGGCCTCTCGGTGCTCCTGGTCCTCGCCGTGCTCACCCCGCTCGGCGCCACCGTCAACGGCGCCCACGCCTGGATCATCATCGGCGGCGGCTTCTCCCTGCAGCCGTCCGAGTTCACCAAGATCACCATCATCCTCGTCATGGCGATGATCCTCGCCGCCCGCGTCGACGCGGGCGACCAGGTGCACCCCGACCACCGGACCGTCGCCAAGGCGCTGGGCCTCGCGCTCCTCCCGATGGTGATCGTCATGGGAATGCCGGACCTCGGCTCCGTCATGGTCATGGCCGTCATCGTGCTCGGCGTGCTCCTCGCCTCCGGGGCGTCGAACCGCTGGATCTTCGGCCTCCTCGGCGCCGGAATCGCCGGAGCCGTCGCCGTCTGGCAGCTCGGCCTGCTCGACGACTACCAGATCGCCCGCTTCGCCGCCTTCGCCAACCCGGCTCTCGACCCGGCTGGCGTCGGCTACAACACCAATCAGGCCCGCATCGCGATCGGCTCCGGCGGACTCACCGGCACCGGCCTCTTCCAGGGCACCCAGACCACCGGCCAGTTCGTCCCCGAGCAGCAGACCGACTTCGTCTTCACCGTCGCGGGCGAGGAGCTCGGCTTCCTCGGCGCCGGACTGATCCTCGTGCTCCTCGGTATCGTCCTGTGGCGCGCCTGCCGGATCGCCCGCGAGACCACCGAGCTGTACGGCACGATCGTCGCCGCCGGAATCATCGCCTGGTTCGCCTTCCAGGCGTTCGAGAACGTCGGCATGACGCTCGGCATCATGCCCGTCGCCGGGCTCCCCCTGCCGTTCGTGTCGTACGGAGGGTCGTCCATGTTCGCCGTCTGGGTGGCCATCGGACTGCTCCAGTCGATCAGGATGCAGCGGCCGATAACGGCCTGAGCAGGTGACCCGTCCGCCGGGCCCCCTGCCGGACGGCGGAAAACGCGTCTAGATTCGGTGCATGGCGGACTCGAAGCGCGAAATCGAGCGGAAGTACGAAGCCACCGTCGACACCCGGCTCCCCGAGCTCACCCGGGTGGCCGGGGTCGCGGCCGTGGACCACCGCGGCGTCATGGAACTCGACGCCGTCTACTACGACACCGAGGACCAGCGGCTCGCCGCCGACTCACTCACCCTGCGTCGTCGCACCGGCGGTGACGACGCGGGCTGGCACCTCAAATTTCCGGTCGCCTCCGGCATCCGCGACGAGATCCGGGCCCCGCTCTCGGACACCCTCCCGGGCAGCCTCGCCGCACTGCTGCGCTCCCGGGTCAGGGAGACGGAACTCGTCCCCGTGGTCCGGCTGCTCTCCTCCCGCGACGTCCACCATCTGCTCGGCCCCGACGGGTCACTCCTCGCCGAACTCAGCGTCGACGAGGTCCGGGCCGTTCGGCTCGCGGGCGGCAGCGGCGCAGCGGCCTGGACCGAGATCGAGGTCGAACTCGCCGACGACGGCGACCCCGCCTTCCTCGACGCCGTCGAACACCGGCTCCGCAAGGCCGGCGTAAGGCCGTCCGCATCGGCCTCCAAACTGGCCAGGGCCCTCGCCGAGACAGCCCCGGGAAGCAAGACGGCCCCGAAGAAGCAGCGCACCGCGAAGAAGACCGCAGCGCGGCCCCGGACGGCGGGCGACCACGTCATGGCCTACGTACGCGACCAGATCACCGCCGTCGTCGCACTCGACCCCGCCGTACGCCGCGACCTCCCCGACTCCGTGCACCAGATGCGGGTCGCCACCCGCAGACTGCGCAGCGCCTTCAGGACGTACCGGAAGATCCTCGACCGCACCGTCACCGACCCCGTCGGCGACGAGCTGAAATGGCTGGCGGCCGAGCTCGGAATCGACCGCGACCAGGAGGTCCTCGACGAACGCCTGCGCGCCCGGATCGCCGACCTGCCCGGCACCCTGGTCCTCGGACCCGTCCGCGGCCGGCTCCGGATCTGGTCCGTGGCCCGCCGGCACGGCTCCCGGCGCCGGACCGTCGGCGTACTCGACGGGAAGCGCTACCTGGCCCTCCTGGAAGGCCTCGACGCGCTCCAGGCCGCGCCGCCGCTGCTGCCCGCCGCGGCCCACGCCCCCGAGGACGCACTGCCCCGCGCCGTGCTGCGGGACTACGAGCGCCTCGCCACCCGTATCGGCCACGCCCTGGAAATCGGGCCCGGCCCCGACCGCGACCTCGCCATGCACGACGCCCGCAAGGCGGCGAAACGCGCCCGGTACGCGGGGGAGGCGGCGACCGCCGCGCTGGGCCGTCCCGCCAAGAAGTTCGCCCGGCGGATGAAGGCCGTGCAGACCGTGCTCGGCGATCACCAGGACAGCGTCGTCGCCCGCGACGCCCTGCGCACACTGGCCGCCCAGGCGCACGCCGCGGGGGAGACCGCATTCACCTGGGGACTGCTGTACGGGCACGAGGAGGCGACCGCGGCCGCCCGCGAACAGGAGCTTCCCGAGGTGTGGGAGCGGGCGTCCCGGCCGAAATTGCGGGCGGCGCTGGAAGGCTGAGCACCGGGGTACGCTGGATGGTCACCCCTGCCGGCTCTCGAAAGTTCGCGATGTCTGTCGAATCGGTCTTCCCACAGCTCGAAGCTCTGCTCCCGCATGTGCAGAAGCCCATCCAGTACGTCGGCGGTGAGCTGAACTCCACCGTCAAGCCGTGGGATGAGTGTGACGTCCGCTGGGCGCTGATGTACCCGGACGCGTACGAGGTCGGACTGCCCAACCAGGGCGTCATGATCCTGTACGAGGTGCTCAACGAGCGCGACGGCGTCATGGCCGAGCGCACGTACAGCGTCTGGCCGGACCTCGAAGAGCTGATGCGCGAGCACAAGGTCCCGCAGTTCACCGTGGACAGCCACCGCCCGGTGAAGGCGTTCGACGTCTTCGGGCTGAGCTTCTCCACCGAGCTCGGCTACACCAACATGCTCACCGCCCTGGACCTCGCGGGCATCCCCCTCGAAGCCCGGGACCGCGGCCTCGACGACCCGATCGTCCTCGCGGGCGGCCACGCCGCCTTCAACCCCGAGCCGATCGCGGAGTTCATCGACTGCGCGGTCATCGGCGACGGCGAGCAGGCGGTCGTGGAGATCACCGAGATCATCCGCGGCTGGAAGGCCGAGGGCCGCCCCGGTGGGCGCGAGGAGGTGCTGTTCCGGCTCGCGAAGACCGGTGGCGTCTACGTACCGAGGTTCTACGACGTCGAGTACCTCCCGGACGGCCGCATCGGCCGCGTCGTGCCGAACAAGTCGGGCGTGCCGTGGCGGGTCTCCAAGCACACCGTCATGGACCTCGACGAGTGGCCGTACCCGAAGCAGCCCCTCGTCCCCCTCGCCGAGACCGTCCACGAGCGGATGTCCGTCGAGATCTTCCGCGGCTGCACCCGCGGCTGCCGTTTCTGCCAGGCCGGCATGATCACGCGCCCTGTGCGGGAGCGAAGCATCACCGGCATCGGCGAAATGGTCGAGAAGGGTCTCAAGGCGACCGGCTTCGAGGAGGTCGGCCTGCTGTCCCTGTCCTCCGCGGACCACAGTGAGATCGGCGACATCGCCAAGGGCCTCGCCGACCGGTACACCGAGGACAAGATCGGCCTCTCGCTGCCCTCTACCCGCGTCGACGCGTTCAACGTCGACCTGGCCAACGAGCTGACCCGCAACGGCCGCCGCTCGGGCCTCACGTTCGCCCCCGAGGGCGGCTCCGAGCGCATGCGCAAGGTCATCAACAAGATGGTCTCGGAAGAGGACCTCATCCGGACCGTCGCCACCGCGTACGGCAACGGCTGGCGCCAGGTGAAGCTGTACTTCATGTGCGGCCTGCCCACCGAGACCGACGAGGACGTCCTCCAGATCGGCGACATGGCGGTCAACGTCATCGCCAAGGGCCGTGAGGTCTCCGGGCAGAACGACATCCGCTGCACCGTCTCCATCGGTGGCTTCGTACCCAAGCCGCACACCCCGTTCCAGTGGGCCCCGCAGCTCAGCGCCGAGGAGACCGACGCCCGCCTGGAGAAGCTGCGCGACAAGATCCGCGGCGACAAGAAGTACGGCCGCTCGATCGGCTTCCGCTACCACGACGGCAAGCCCGGCATCGTCGAGGGCCTGCTCTCGCGCGGCGACCGCCGCATCGGCTCCGTCATCCGCGCCGTCTACGAGGCCGGCGGCCGCTTCGACGGCTGGCGCGAGCACTTCTCGTACGACCGCTGGATGGCGTGCGCCGAGAAGACGCTCCCCGGGTTCGGGGTGGACGTCGACTGGTACACCACCCGTGAGCGCACGTACGAGGAGGTCCTGCCCTGGGACCACCTGGACTCCGGTCTCGACAAGGACTGGCTCTGGGAGGACTGGCAGGACTCGCTCGACGAGACCGAGGTCGAGGACTGCCGCTGGACCCCGTGCTTCGACTGTGGCGTGTGTCCTCAGATGGACACGAGCATCCAGATCGGCCCGACCGGCAAGAAGATGCTTCCTCTGACTGTCGTCAAGTAACTCCTGGCGGATGGTGAGGGGCCGGGACGCCTTTGAAGGTGTCCCGGCCCCTCAGCTGTGTCAGGCGGTGATGGGCTTGCTGTCCACGCGTACGTGGTCGATCGCCCAGTACCAGTTGTCGCCCGTGTCGTACATGCGGAACTTCAGGGTGACGGTCTTCGTGTTCGCCGGGACCGGGAGTTCCTTCGTCACGAAGGTGTTCTCGGCGTCACTGCCCGCGTTGTCGTTGCCCGTCGCGTCGGCGCTGTAGTGGAGCAGCCGAACCTCCTCGCCCGTGTCGAAGACCGCCGTGACGGCCACCTTCTGCGGGGCCTCCTGCCGGTAGTGCGAGTCGAAGGCGACGAACGGCCGCCCCAGGGCTGCCTCGTGGCCGCGATCCGTATGCCGGTGCGCATCGTCGTCCTGGTCCTTGTCGTGCCGGTCCGCCTGGTCCGGCACGTGCTGGCCGCCAGCGGCCGCCCGGCCGGGAAAGGGGTCTCCTGCCCCTGGCGCGTGGGACCGGCACGCTGTTGCGAACGGTGTTCGTGGCGCTGCTGGTGTGGCGCTGGACACGCGTACCGCCCCGGGCGCGCAGGGGGTTGGGCACCGGCAAGGCGCTGTTCGTGCGGCCGTGGGTGGCGCTGTGGCGATACGTGCCGGCGCCGTTGGGACGCGGTGCGGGTCGCCGCGCTGTGGGTGTGGCGGACGGGGCCCTGAGCGCCGGGATCCGCCGCCGGGTACGGCCGAGGTCACATCCTCGCCAAGTCCCGTGCCTGCTCGGCGACTTGCACAGCACTCCGAGCCGAGCGCGCAGACCACATGGGTCAAGTCGACATGCCCGGTGCGGTCACCGAGCGGGAACGGTGCACCTCGGATCAGGCCATATCGCCGGTGCCGTCCTCCTCGCGGCCGGAATGGCCGAGCGGTTGCGGGTCCGCTGGCGAGTGGCCCCCGATGCACACCCGCATCCAGGTGACACCGCACGTCACGGTTCGGGTGACAGCTCGATGACGAAGACCCGGCCCGCGAAACCCTGGGCCGGGACTTCGCGTCCTGTCCGGCATGGACCAGGAGAAGCAGCCCCGCGCGTACGGCAACCATCAGGCGCCCGCGCACTACGAGTCCGGCGACGGCTGTCTGGCCACGCTCATCAGGATTCCGGTACGGATCGTGGTGCTCGTGATCGTCCTGCCCGTACGGATGGTCTGGGACTCGCTCGTCGCCACCTCCCGCGCCGCCGACCGGATGCTGCTGCGCCCCGTGGGGCGGGCGCTGGCGTGGCTGTGCCGGGTCCTCGTCGTGATCCCGCTGGTCCGGCTGTACGAGTCGGTCCTCACCCCGCTGGGGCACGGACTGCGGTGGCTGGCCGCCGTGGTCGGCCGGGGCGTGCGGTGGTTGGGCGCGGCGGTCTTCGTGTGGCCGTGGGTGGTGCTGTGGCGGTACGTGGTCGTGCCCGTGGTCCGGTACGGCATCGTCGCGCCGGCCGTCCGGGTCCACGCGTGGGTCCTCACCCCGCTCGGGCGCGGTCTGTGCCGGGTGTACCGCTCACTGCTCACCCCCGTCGGACGGGGCGTCGCCGCCGTGACGGTGTGGGTACTCACCGCTCTCTTCGTATGGCCGGTGGTCGGCCTGTGGCGGTATCTCCTGGTGCCGCTCGCGATGGCCCTCGACCGGCTCGTGAAGTACCTGATCGTCGCGCCGCTGGCCTGGACGTACCGGGCACTGCTCACCCCGCTCGGCCACGGCATCGCGTGGCTGGTCGGCGCGGTGGCGAGCGGCGTCGTCGTGGGGGCCCGGGGGCTGGGCACAGCCGTCGCCTGGCTGGTCATGGCGGTGCTCGTCACCCCCGCGAGGTGGTTCCGGCGGCGGGTCCTCGCCCCGGTCGGCCGGGAGGTCGCCGACGCGATCGGTGTCGCCTGGCGCGTCGCCGGGTACCTCTCGCGGGCCGTCGGCCGCGCTCTCGCCTGGCTGGCGTGGCATCTCGTCGGAGCCCCGGTGGCCTGGACCTACCGCGCCGTGTGCACGCCCGCCGGACACTTCGTGCGCGACATGGTCTGGGCCCCGGCCAGACGTGCCGCCGCAGAGGCGGGACGCGCGGCCCGCGATGCCCTGCGCACCGCACGCGAGACCGTGCGCCAGGCCCGCCGCGACGCATGGCGGGCACTGGTCGGCGGGGGCCCGGTCCCCGAGCCCCGGGAACCGGTGGCCCCCCTTGCGCGTACTCTGGGTAGTACAACGACTGTGCCCAGCGCGGCGCCCGAACCAGAGATCTCCCTGCGAAAGCAGGGGTGAGCCGGACCGGACACCCCCGGGCCACCCGTATTTCGAGGGCGGCGTGCCACCGCGTCCGCTCCGCACCGAGGAGAAGAACCACTGGGCAAGCGACAGCCCGAAGGCCCGCCGCCCGCACCGGCAGTGCAGCGCATCCGACTGCGCTACACCAAGCGCGGCCGCCTCCGGTTCACCAGCCACCGCGACTTCCAGCGCGCCTTCGAGCGGGCGCTGCGCCGCTCCGAGGTGCCCATGGCCTACTCGGCGGGCTTCACCCCGCATCCCAAGGTGTCGTACGCCAATGCCGCACCCACCGGCACGGGCAGTGAGGCCGAGTTCCTGGAGATCGCCCTCACCGAGGCGCGGGACCCCGACACGTTGCGCGACCTGCTCGACGCGTCGCTCCCGGACGGCCTCGACATCACCGACGCCGTGGAGGCCCGCACCTCGGGTCTCGCCGAGCGGCTGACTGCTTCCGTCTGGGAGATGCGGCTCGACGGGGTCCCGTTCGAGGACGCCGAGAAGGCCGTCGCCGGTTTCCTCGGCGCCGAGAACGTCGAGGTCCAGCGCCGTACGAAGAACGGCGTGCGGACCTTCGACGCCCGCGCCGCTGTGGCGGACCTGGAAGCCGTCGATCCCCAGGCTGATAGGCCGGGGGACAAGCCCTGTGCGATACTGCGGCTGGTTGTTCGGCACGTGACACCTGCCGTGCGACCTGACGACGTCCTGTCCGGTCTCCGCGTTGTGGCCGACCTGGCGCCGCCGGTCCCCGCAGCGGTGACCAGGCTGGCGCAGGGGCTCTTCGACGAGGAGTCCGGCACGGTGACCGACCCGCTCGCGCCCGACCGCGAGGCAGCCCCGACCGTGCTACCCACGGCCACCGGGACAGCCGTCGCGACGGCGCCGGAAGGTGCAGGTTCCGCGTAAGGCGGTCGTTGTAGCGCAGTCCTCGGACTCGGGAGCCACCTGGGTCGGGCAGCGCGCTGACCCATAAGACTTTCGCCAGGCCGTGCGTACATCGCGTACGGAACCGGCGAGCCAGACATTCAGCTCCCGTGCGGCGCCCGCGCCCCGGACGGCGGTACCGCGTTTCCCACGCGGACCGTGCCGGACCGGAATCAGGCGTGGCGCCCGGGAGCGTGACGGGAGAACCGCCCGCATGCTCGAACCGAACGAGCCCGGCACGACCGGGAACGCCGAAGAGAACAACACCCCCGGGGACAAGCTGCCGCCGCGCCGCAGGCGCCGTGCCGCTTCCCGCCCGGCCGGCCCGCCGTCGGGCGCCGCCGGCTCGGAGGCTGCGGCGCCGGCCATACCGGCCGTTGACGCCGCAGTGTCCGACAGCACCACCGTCGCCGCCGACGAGGCGGAGGCCGCGCCGCCGGCGCGTACCCGTCGCCGTGCGGTCCGCAAGGCGACCGCCCCCGCGGGTGCGCCGGAGACCGCCGAGGTCGTGGAGACCTCCACGAGCGCTGCCCCCGCAGAGACCGCGGAGACCGCCCCTTCCGCAGAGACGCCTGAGGCCGTTGAGGCGCCGCGTGCGCGTCGCCGGGCGACCCGTAAGGCGACCGCTCCGGCGGGTGCGCCGCAGGCCGATAAGACCGCCGAGGTCGCCGAGACCGGGACCGCCCCGGCGGAAGAGACCCCTGAGGCCGTTGAGGCGCCGCGTGCGCGTCGCAGGGCGTCCCGCAAGGCCACCGCTCCGGCAGGTGCTCCGGCGGCCGCCGAGGTCGTGGAGGTCGTCGAGCCCACCCCGGCCGTCGAGACCGAGGCGCCCGTGCAGCCCGCCGTCGCCGAGCCTGTCGTGGCCGAGGCGCCCCGTGGCCGTACCCGCCGCCGGGCATCCGCTCCGGCCGGAACGCCGCAGACCACGCCGGCCGACGCCGGGACCGCTGAGACCGCGGAGGCCACACCGGTCGCCGAGGCCGCTGAGCCGGAGGCACCGCGCGGCCGTCGCCGTGCGGTCCGTAAGGCGACCGCTCCGGCGGGTGCGCCGCAGGCCGCCGAGGCCGTTGAACCTGCCGAGATCGTCACCGAGACCCCGGTCGAGGCCGCTGCCGCCGAGGAGCCGGCCGCCGAGCCGGAGGAGGCGGCAGAGGGCGCCGAGAGCGCCGCGCCGCGTGGCCGTCAGCGCCGGCGGGCGACCGCCGCCGCGGGCAGGCCGGAGTTCACCGGAAAGGTCGAGGAGCCCGCCCGCAAGAGCCGTCGCGCGACGCGCCCGGCCGTGGCCGTCTTCCAGGCGCCGGTCTTCGCCGAGCCGATGTTCCAGACCCCGGAGACCGCCGCAGCCGCGGCTGCGGCCGTCGGCACCCCCTCGCGCCACGACGAGACCGAGGAAGAGATCGAGACGGTCGAGGAGACCGCCGCGACCGACGAGGCCGCCGACGAGGCCGCTGCCGAGGCGGCCCCCGTCGCCGAGGCCGCGCCGCAGGGCGGCTCCCGCCGTCGTCGTCGCCGTCGCGGCGAGGCCGCCGAGACCGAGCCGGCCGCCGAGCGGACGCCCGCCCCCACCGCCCCGGTCGAGGAGCCGGCCGAGGAGGAGCACGAGCTGGAGGCCGAAGGCGAGGCCGAGCACGAGGGCGACGAGTCGGACGAGTACGGGGACCGGCCCTCGCGCCGTCGCCGTCGCGGTGGCCGTCGCCGTCGCCGCGGTGAGTCGACCGAGGCCGAAGAAGCCGCGGAGCAGCACGCCGCCGACACGTCCGAGGACGAGCACGAGCGCGCTCACGAGGCCGACGAGGAGGAGGAAGAGGACCACGAGATGTCCGCTTCCGGCTCCAGCAGCAGCCGTCGCCGGCGTCGTCGCCGTCGTCGCAGCGGTGACGCCTCGACCGAGGCCGAAGCCGGTACGGACGACCCCGAGCGTACGGTCGTCAAGGTCCGCGAGCCCCGGAAGAAGGAAGCCGAGCGCGAGCCCGGCACCGGCTTCGACGAGGTCCAGTCCATCAAGGGTTCGACCCGGATGGAGGCGAAGAAGCAGCGCCGCCGCGAAGGCCGTGAGCAGGGCCGCCGTCGCGTCCCGATCATCACGGAGGCGGAGTTCCTGGCCCGCCGCGAGGCCGTCGAGCGCGTGATGGTCGTCCGTCAGAACGGCGAGCGCACCCAGATCGGCGTCCTCGAGGACAACGTGCTCGTCGAGCACTACGTCAACAAGGAGCAGGCCACCAGCTACGTCGGCAACGTCTACCTGGGCAAGGTGCAGAACGTACTGCCGTCCATGGAGGCTGCCTTCGTCGACATCGGCAAGGGTCGCAACGCCGTCCTGTACGCCGGTGAGGTCAACTTCGAGGCGCTCGGCATGGCCCACGGGCCGCGCCGGATCGAGACCGCGCTGAAGTCCGGCCAGTCCGTCCTCGTCCAGGTGACGAAGGACCCGATCGGCCACAAGGGCGCCCGCCTGACCAGCCAGGTCTCGCTGCCCGGCCGTTACCTGGTCTATGTGCCCGAGGGCTCGATGACCGGTATCAGTCGCAAGCTGCCCGACACGGAGCGCGCCCGGCTGAAGACCATCCTCAAGAAGATCGTCCCCGAGGACGCGGGCGTCATCGTGCGCACCGCCGCCGAGGGCGCGAGCGAGGACGAGCTGCGCCGCGACGTCGAGCGGCTGCAGCAGCAGTGGGAGGACATCCAGGAGAAGTCGAAGAGCAACGGCAGCGCCAACGCGCCGACGCTGCTCTACGGCGAGCCGGACATGACGGTCCGAGTCGTCCGCGACATCTTCAACGAGGACTTCTCGAAGGTCATCGTCAGCGGTGACGACGCGTGGGAGACCATCCACGGTTACGTCGCGCACGTCGCCCCCGACCTGACGGACCGTCTGTCGAGGTGGACCTCAGAGGTCGACATCTTCGCTACCTACCGGATCGACGAGCAGCTGATGAAGGCGCTGGACCGCAAGGTCTGGCTGCCCAGCGGCGGCTCGCTGGTGATCGACAAGACCGAGGCGATGGTCGTCGTCGACGTCAACACCGGCAAGTTCACCGGTCAGGGCGGCAACCTCGAGGAGACCGTCACCAGGAACAACCTGGAAGCGGCCGAGGAGATCGTGCGCCAGCTGCGGCTGCGCGACCTCGGCGGCATCGTCGTCATCGACTTCATCGACATGGTCCTCGAGTCCAACCGGGATCTGGTGCTGCGGCGTCTGCTGGAGTGCCTGGGTCGCGACCGTACGAAGCACCAGGTCGCCGAAGTCACCTCGCTGGGCCTGGTCCAGATGACCCGCAAGCGGGTGGGACAGGGTCTGCTGGAGTCCTTCTCCGAGACCTGTGTCCACTGCAACGGGCGCGGCGTGATCGTGCACATGGAGCAGCCGACCACGGTCGGTGGCGGCGGTAACGGCAAGCGTGCGAAGAAGCGCGGCCGCGGGGGCGCCGGTGAGCAGCCCGAGGCTCTCGTCGAGCACGAGCACGAGCATGTAGAGACCGAGGCCGAGGTGGCTGCCGAGGTCGCCGCTCCGGTGGCACTTCCCGAGCCGGAGTTCGTACCGGACGAGGAGCTGTACAGCAGCCCGGCCGAGGCCGAGGCGGCCGCTTCGCGCGGTCGTGGACGTCGGCGCGCGACCCGCAAGGCATCGGCCCCGGCCGGCGCCCCGAGGACGGCGCCGGAGCCCACCCCGGTCGTGGAGCCGGAGCCGGAGCCGGTGACCGAGCCCGTGCCGGTCGTCGAGGCCCCGGTGGCCGAGGCTCCGCAGGGCCGTACGCGCCGTCGGGCGACCCGCAAGGCGACCGCTCCGGCGGGCTCGCCGGTCGCGGCCGAGACGGTCGAGGCGCCGCTGCCCGTAGCGGACGTGGTTGCTGCAGAGGCCGTGGTGGTCGAGGCCCCGGTGGCCGAGGCCGCGCCCGAGGAGGTGGCCGCCCCGCCGCGTGCCCGGCGCCGGGTGACCCGTAAGGTCACCGCCCCTGCGGGCTCGCCCGCAGGCGTGGACGGTGCGGAGGTCGTCGTGGTGACGGGCTCCACCGAGCCGAAGCCCGAGGCCGAACCGGCCCCGGCCGACGCCACAGCCGTTGCCCCGGAAGCCGCGGAGGCCGAGGCCCCGGCCAAGAAGACGGCCCGCAAGACCGCCAAGAAGGCCACCGCCAAGAAGGCAGCCACCAAGAAGACGGCTGCCAAGAAGACCGTCGCGAAGAAGACGACGGCCAAGAAGGCGGCGGCGAAGAAGACGGCGGCGGCGGAGCAGTAGCCGCCGCAGGCTTTCGGAGGCCGGGCCCCCGCCGGGCCCGGCCTCCGCAGCAGCCGACGCATGGCTGACCGGCCCCGCACGCGTGGCCGGTCGGCTGCGTCAGGCGCACCTGCCGTACCCGACCCGGTCCTCGGAGACCGCGTGGAACCGGGCCCGGCCGGGGCGGACCCCGCTCAAGTGACCGAGGCAACTGTCCACGGGCCGTCGGTGAACACGCCGCGACGGGACAATGACCTCGTAGAGAACGAGAACCAAGAAGCAAGGAGAACCTTCATGATCGGCCTGATACTCGCAGCCGGTGCCGGACGGCGTCTGCGCCCGTACACGGACACCCTTCCGAAGGCCCTGGTGCCGGTGGGCCCCGAGGGTGACGAGGAGAGCCTCACCGTCATCGATCTGACGCTGGGCAACTTCGCCGAGGTGGGGCTGACCGAGGTCGCGATCATCGTGGGCTACCGCAAGGAGGCCGTGTACGCCCGCAAGGAGGCTCTTGAGGCGAAGTACGGCGTCACGATCACGCTGATCGACAACGACAAGGCCGAGGAGTGGAACAACGCGTACTCCCTCTGGTGCGGCCGCGACTCGATCAAGCACAGCGTGATCCTCGCCAACGGCGACACCGTGCACCCGGTCTCCGTCGAGAAGACGCTGCTGGCCGCCCGCGGTGACGGCAAGAGGATCATCCTCGCCCTCGACACGGTGAAGCAGCTCGCCGACGAGGAGATGAAGGTCGTCGTGGACCCCGAGAAGGGCGTCCAGCGGATCACCAAGCTGATGGACCCGGCGGACGCGACGGGCGAGTACATCGGCGTCACCCTCATCGAGGGCGATGCGGCCGACGAGCTCGCGGACGCGCTGCGGACGACCTTCGAGCGCGACCCGGACCTGTACTACGAGGACGGCTACCAGGAGCTCGTCAACCGAGGCTTCAAGGTCGACGTGGAGCCGATCGGCGACGTCCAGTGGGTCGAGATCGACAACCACGAGGACCTCGCCAAGGGCAGGAGGATCGCGTGCCAGTACTGACCCGCCTCATACCGGCGCCGATCGTCGTCGATATCCGCGCGGGTGCCCTGGCCGACCTCGCGAGCGTCCTCGCGGACCAGAGGATCTCCAGCTCGGGCAAGTTGGCGGTCGCGATCAGCGCAGGGTCCGGTCAGGCGCTGCGCGAACGGCTGTCGGCGAGCCTGCCGAGCGCTTCCTGGTTCGAGGTCGGTGGTGGCTCCCTCGGGGACGCGATCAAGCTGGCCGAGGCCATGAAGTCCGGGCGTTACGACGCCGTGGTCGGCCTCGGCGGCGGCAAGATCATCGACTGTGCGAAGTTCGCCGCGGCGCGTGTCGGTCTGCCGCTGGTCGCGGTGGCGACGAACCTCTCCCACGACGGTCTCTGCTCGCCGGTCGCCACACTGGACAACGACGCGGGCCGTGGCTCGTACGGTGTCCCGAACCCGATCGCGGTCCTGATCGACCTCGACATCATCCGCGAGGCCCCGGCCCGGTTCGTGCGCTCGGGGATCGGCGACGCGCTGTCCAACATCTCCGCGGTCGCGGACTGGGAGCTGGCTCATGAGGTCAAGGGCGAGGACATCGACGGCCTCGCTGCCGCGATGGCCCGCCAGGCCGGTGAGGCGGTGCTGCGCCACCCCGGCGGCATCGGGGACGACAGCTTCCTGCAGGTGCTGGCCGAAGGGCTGGTGATCACCGGCATCTCGATGTCGGTCGCGGGTGACAGCCGCCCCGCTTCCGGCGCGTGCCACGAGATCAACCACGCCTTCGATCTCCTTTTCCCGCAGCGTGCCGCCAGCCACGGCGAGCAGTGCGGTCTGGGCGCGGCGTTCGCGATGCATCTGCGCGGTGCCCGCGAGGAGTCCGTGCAGATGGCCCGGACGCTGCGGAGCCACGGCCTGCCCGTGCTGGCCGAGGAGATCGGCTTCACTGCGGACGAGTTCGTCTCGGTGGTCGAATTCGCTCCCCAGACCAGACCCGGGCGCTACACGATCCTGGAACACCTGAACCTGTCCGTGGACGGGATCCGGGATGCCTACGCCGAGTACGTGAAGGCTGTCGAGGCCTGAATCAGGGGCCCGGTTTGACCGGCTGTCGAAGGCCCCGTAGCCTGGACCGTCGGCGTTTGTTCGCCACACCTCTGAGCACTGACCTCCCGCTCGTACGGGAGAGGCCGCTCGTCCAATCCGGATCGTCGCGGGTCTTCGGACCCGTGTGAGCGGCTGGCATCAGGGGTTTCCGTTCCGAGCGAGAGTGAGATCCGCGTGTACGCCATCGTGCGCAGCGGTGGCCGCCAGCACAAGGTTGCTGTCGGTGACATCGTTGAGGTTGACAAGATTTCCACTGCCCAGGTTGGTGACACGGTCGAGCTCTCGACCCTGCTCGTGGTCGACGGCGACGCCGTGACCAGCGACCCGTGGGTGCTGGCCGGGATCAAGGTCCAGGCCGAGGTCGTGGACCACCACAAGGGCGCGAAGATCGACATCCTTCGCTACAAGAACAAGACCGGCTACCGCCGTCGCCAGGGTCACCGCCAGCAGTACACGGCGATCAAGGTCACCGGTATCCCCGCGGCTGCGAAGTAAGGGACTGAGAAAAGATGGCACACAAGAAGGGCGCATCGTCCACCCGGAACGGGCGCGATTCCAACGCTCAGCGGCTCGGCGTCAAGCGCTTCGGCGGCCAGGCCGTCAACGCCGGTGAGATCCTGGTCCGCCAGCGTGGCACCCACTTCCACCCGGGCACGGGCGTCGGCCGTGGCGGCGACGACACGCTGTTCGCGCTCGCCGCTGGTGCGGTCGAGTTCGGCACCCACCGTGGCCGCAAGGTCGTGAACATCGTTCCGATCGCCGAGTAATTTTCGGCGCTCGTCGAGCGGTTTCTGCGGAGGCGGACCTCACTTCCCGTATGGGAAGCGGGTCCGCCTTTCGCGTGTTTCTCCTAAGAGAGACAGCATGAGCTTGAAACATTTCTGCAGGTATGTAACTGGAGGTTCCCCCCATGACCACCTTCGTGGACCGCGTCGAGCTGCATGTCGCCGCGGGTAACGGAGGCCACGGCTGTGCCTCCGTTCACCGTGAGAAGTTCAAGCCGCTCGGCGGCCCGGACGGCGGCAACGGCGGCCGTGGCGGCGATGTGACCCTGGTCGTCGACCAGGACATCACCACACTCCTCGACTATCACCACAGTCCGCACCGCAAGGCCACCAACGGCCAGCCCGGCGCGGGCGACAACCGCACCGGCAAGGAGGGCCAGGACCTTGTCCTGCCGGTCCCCGACGGCACGGTCGTGCTCGACAGGAACGGCAACGTGCTGGCCGACCTGGTCGGTCAGGGCACCACGTTCGTGGCCGGCCAGGGCGGCCGCGGTGGCCTCGGCAACGCGGCACTCGCCTCCGCCCGCCGCAAGGCCCCCGGCTTCGCGCTGCTCGGCGAGCCGGGAGAGTCCCGGGACATCGTCCTGGAGCTCAAGACCGTCGCCGACGTGGCTCTGGTGGGCTACCCGAGTGCCGGCAAGTCGTCGCTGATCTCGGTCCTGTCCGCGGCCAAGCCGAAGATCGCCGACTACCCGTTCACCACGCTCGTCCCGAACCTGGGCGTGGTCACCGCGGGCAGCACCGTCTACACCATCGCCGACGTCCCGGGCCTGATCCCGGGCGCCAGCCAGGGCAGGGGCCTCGGCCTGGAGTTCCTGCGCCACGTCGAGCGCTGCTCGGTCCTCGTACACGTACTGGACACGGCGACGCTTGAGTCCGACCGCGACCCGGTCTCCGATCTCGACATGATCGAGGAGGAGCTGAAGCAGTACGGCGGTCTGGACGACCGGCCCCGCATCGTCGTCCTCAACAAGATCGACATCCCGGACGGCCAGGATCTCGCCGACTTGATCCGACCGGAACTGGAGGAGCGCGGTTACCGCGTCTTCGAAGTGTCCGCCGTCGCCCGTACCGGCCTCAAGGAGCTCTCCTACGCGCTCGCCGGTGTGATCGCCGAGGCGCGTGCCGCCAAGCCCGTGGAGGAGGCGACCCGCATCGTCATCCGCCCGAAGGCCGTGGACGACGCGGGCTTCACCGTCACGCTGGAGGAGGACGGCATCTACCGGGTGCGCGGCGAGAAGCCGGAGCGCTGGGTGCGGCAGACCGACTTCAACAACGACGAGGCCGTCGGCTATCTGGCGGACCGTCTCAACCGTCTCGGTGTCGAGGACGAGCTGATGAAGGCGGGCGCCCGGGCGGGCGACGGTGTGGCCATCGGCGCCGAGGACAACGCGGTCGTCTTCGACTGGGAGCCGACCGTGGCGGCGGGTGCGGAGATGCTCGGACGCCGTGGCGAGGACCACCGTCTCGAAGCGCCGCGTCCGGCTGCTCAGCGCCGTCGCGACCGTGAGTCGGAGCAGGACGAAGCCAGCAAGGAATACCAGGAGTTCGACCCGTTCGCGTAGCGCGGGACGCCGAGGGGCCTGTCCCCGGACCAGGGAAATCCCTGGTCCGGGGACAGGCCCCTCGGCCGTTGCGGGAGCTTTCCGGCCTGGCTCTGGCTTGATTCCATACGGGATCACGGTAAATGGCGCGTTTTGTCCAAGGCATGGATAAACTTTCGCCCGGTGTACGCCTTTTGGTGCTTCTGTGTGTCTACCTCGATGCGAGGCGCGAGGGCAGAGGCCTGCCCTCGCGCCGACCGAGGGGGTAGGGGGAGCGTGATGACACTCGCGCGAGGCTGCCCGGGGATTGCTGCGAGCTGCGGCCCGGACGAAAGACGCTGTTGAAGATTTCATTCCTGGTACGCGACCTGTGCCATATGGGCGGGGTGATCAGTGCGACGCAGAACCTTGCGGGCGCGCTTGCCTCCCGCCACGAGGTGGAGATCGTCGCCCTGCGCAAGGTGCGGGACACGTCGTACTTCCCGCTCGACCCGCGGGTCTCGGTGCGCGTCCTCACCGACCTGCGGGGGCATTCCCCCGCCTCCGACCTTGAGCACCCGTTGGTCGAGGTCTTCCCGAAGGTCTACCCGGTCGACCCGGCAGAGGAGAAGCCGGTGGTCAGCAGACTGGCCGAACTGCGGCTGCTGGAATTCCTCGCGACCACCGACTCCGACGTCGTGGTGAGCTCCAGCCCACGGATCACGATCATGCTCTCGTACGCCGAGGGTGACTACCTGCGGGTCACGCAGGAGCACTCGATGCCCTCGATCTACGAGAAGTACTACCAGGGCCGACTGTTCAAGGCGTACCACTTGCTGGACGCGCTCGCCGCTCTCACGCCCGAGGAGGCCGAGAGCATCGGCAAGCAGGTGCCCGGCGTCCGTAACCGGCTGGCCGTCATGCCGAACTGCGTGCCCGCCGCCCCGATGCAGTCCAAGAGCACCAGCAAGGTCATCATCGCGGCGGGTCTCCTCAAGGAGAACAAGAACTTCGCGGCACTCGTCGAAGCCTTCGCCACCGTCGTACGCAAGCATCCCGACTGGCGGCTGCGCATCTACGGCGAAGGACCGGAGAAGGCCAATCTGCGCAGGCAGATCGAGAACCTCGGCCTGCACAACACCGTGGCGCTGATGGGACCGGCCGCCCCGGTCGCCCCCGAATTCAGCAAGGGTTCGATCTTCGTGCTCCCGTCCAAACGGGAGGCGTTCGGCAATGTGATCGTCGAGGCGATGGCCGCCGGTCTGCCCGTGGTCAGCACCGACGCCGACCACGGACCGCGCAACATCATCACCCACGGCGAGGACGGTCTCATCGTCCCGTGCGGCAACACCGACGCCATGGCCGAGGCCGTCCTCGAACTGGTCGGGAACGACGAGCGCCGCAAACGGATGTCGGAGGCAGCCGTCCGTGGCGCCGTCCGCTTCCACGAGGAGGCCAGCCGCGAGCGCTTCGAGGCGATCCTGCGCGATGCCTTCGCCCGAAAGGCGCTGCCGACCGGTGTCACCGCCCGGATGGACGCCGAAGGCTCTGTCAGGATCGATGTCGGCGCACTGCCCGCAGAGGCGCGGGACGTCACAGTCGTGTGCCGCCGCACCGGCGGCGGGGATGTCGAGGAGCGGTTCCCGGTTTCCGCCGAGGGCACGGCAGTTGTTCCCTGGAGGGGCGGCCTGCCGGAGGCAATCTGGGAGTTGTCCCTGCGCACCGCGGACGGCCACGAGGTGCCGCTGAGCGTGGACGGCTACGGTTGTGACGTACGGGAGCTGCTGCATGTCCCGCTGCCCCGGGCTGGGGCGCGGGCCATGGAACTGCTGCTGCCGCACCGCAGCTCCGACGGCCGGCTCCGGATCCGCAGTGTCGCGCGTGCGTCCCATGTGGAGGTCGGCGACCTCGCGGTGACTGCTCAGACGGTTGAGCTGCAGGCGGAATACTGGGGCGGTGAGCTCGGCAGGGGAGCGCAGATCGAAGCTGTCCTGCGCAAGGACAAGTCGCGCGTGCTGACGTTCCCGGCCCTGGCCGGCGAAGGCACCCGGATCACAAGCACTGTTGAATGCGGTGCGCTGGTGGAGGAGCACGCGGGGACCGAGCAGATCTGGGACGTGTGGCTGCGGCCGGCGGAGGGCGCCGAGAGGGTGCCGCTGTCAAAGCTGGCCACCGACGTGCTGCAGCCGATCAACGTGTTCACCTTCCCTCGGCCCAGGGTCACGGTGACCCGCGCCCCCAGGAAGACGCTCCGGGCCAGGGCCGGCCGGTGCATCGCGAGGGTCCGTAACGGTGGCACCCAGCCGCCGCGTCCCGAAACGACGGTTGAGATTCGGCCGTACTTCACCAGCGCCGCACAGTTTGCCCTGAAGACGGTGTGTGTATAGCGCTCGGGATGCTGCTAGCAGGCAAGGCAGGGAGGGGCCCCCGAGACGTCCTGAGTTCTAGTGATCGTTGCAACATCCCAGCTCAGGGGATGCAATGGACTTCGAGATACGCAAGGACCGGGGGCCGCAGGCGCGGAAGAAGCTGACCCGTGCCTGGCAGCGCGGCAAGAACGAAAACACCAACGGCCTGCTCCGCCAGTGTCTGCCCAAGGACACCAACCTCGCCACCCACAGCCGCGAGCACCTCGACGCCGTCGCCGCCGAACTCAACAGCCGCCCACGCAAAACGCTCGGCTGGGGAACCCCAGCCGAGCGCCTGTCCGAACTGCTCGCGGCCTGATCAACCGACCACGTGATGCAACGGCCCCTCGAATTCGCCGAATCGGTCGGGGCCCCTCCCTGTCGTCTGTCGCTACCAGCGCTCGTCGGCGAGTTCCTTCGCCTTCTGCAGCATTCGGTCCACCACCCGGTCCGAGGCATGGCCGTCGTCCAGGTCGCAGAAGAGATTGTGGAACCGCTCGTAGCGGGCCTCGTGTTCGGCCGCCACCTTGTCGATGTCCCGGATCGCGCCGATCAGCTCCTCGGAGGTGCTGATCAGCGGGCCGGGCGCGTCCTTCTCGAAGTCGAAGTAGAAGCCGCGCAGCTTGTCGCGGTAGTGCTCCAGATCGTAGGTGAAGAAGAGCATCGGCCGCCTGAGATGCGCGTAGTCGAACATCACGGACGAGTAGTCCGTGATCAGGACATCGGCGATGAGGTAGAGATCGGCGATGTCGGGGTACTCGGACACGTCGAAGACGAACCCGTTCCCTGCTCCGGGGATGCTGTCCACCACGTTGGAATGGCGACGGATCAACAGGATGTGATCGTCACCGAGCCGCTGCTGCGCGTCCTCGGTGTCCAGTCGTAGCTCGAACTTGAACTGACCCTGCCGGTGCGCCAGATCGTCGCGCCAGGTGGGGGCGTACAGCACTATCTTCTTGCCGTCGGGGAGCCCGATCCGTTCCTTGATCTCCTTGGCCCTGGCACCGCGGTCGGACGCGTAGAGGTAGTCGTTGCGCGGATAGCCGGCCTCGACGATCTCACCGTCGTACCCCATGGCCCGCTTGAGGATCGGGGTGCTGAACCGGTTCGAGGACACCAGCATGTTCCAGCTGCGGGCCTCCTGCTGAAGCTGGATGTGGTACCGGGGATTGAACTTCGGCGCGGTGATGTCCAGGCCGATCTTCTTCAACATGGTGCCGTGCCAGGTCTGGACGATGACCTGCCCGGGTCGGCGCTCGATCCAGTGCGGGAGATGGGCATTGGTCACGATGTACCGGCAGCGAGCCAGCGCCTCGTACCACTCGGTCCCCCAGAAGCGCACCTTCTCGACCGTGGGCGGGAGGTCCACTTGCCCGTCCCTCACCAGCCACAGGTGTTGAACATCCGCATTGCGCCGGAGCAGCTCCTCGTGGATGGCCCGAGGGCTGTCGGAGTACTGCTTGCCGTTGTAGCTGATGTACAGCACGGCGTCGCGCAGCGGCTCCTTGCGGCCGGCCTCGTACACCTCGCGGTACAGCTTGTCCTGCCGGTAGCGGCCGCGTTCGAGGATGGACAGATCCGAGGGACAGTGCAGCTGGGGGAAGTCGTGCCAGCGGGATTCGAAGTGGTACTCACGACCTGCGTGCTCTCCGGAAACCGGGAAGCTCGGCACTGCGAGCCGGTCGATGACGAAGGGAACTTCGGGGCCGCCGTCCCGGGACCGCAGGAAGAAGTTCCACCGACCGCTCTTCAGCGGCCGGGGACCGTTGGTTCCCATGGCGGAGGGCGTGAACTTGGCGACGAACGTACCGTCCGGGAAGATCTGCAGCGGCACGGTCTTCTCGTCGAAGAAGTCACGGGCCTTGATGAGGAAGACCGGATCGCTCAGATCGGCCGGCGTGGAACCGTGGACGGTGTATTCGCCGTCGGCCCACTGCACATCGGTGATCTTGGCCTGGAGCGGACGGCCGGAGAACTTCAGATAGCCGCTGTGTCCCGAGATCAGCGCAAGCTCGTTCCGCTCGGCATCCTGGGCGATGGTCGCGGGGAGCCGGATCTGCCGGTCGGCAAGTCCGTCACGGACCACGGTGCTCAACCGGCGCTCCGTTCCGTCGGGGCCGGTGGCAACCAGCTCGGTGCCCCAGTTGCGGCGTGAGGCCAGGGCGGGATTTGCACCCTCGGCGGCGGTGCCTTCGTCGATGATGTCCTGGTGTTCGGGCAGCAGCGCGATGTCCTTGAGCGGCACCAGGACCCGGAAGGAAGTGCGGCCACCCGGCGCGGACTTCAGGACGACGGGGTAGGAGATGACCTCCCCGCTCTTGCGGTTGGAGACTTTCAGGTTCACCGACTCGCCCGCGGTCAGCGGGACGCGGATCTCACCATCGATCTCCACGCTCTCGCCCACGGCACGGTGATCGGTGATCAGGGCGCGTACCCGCTCGACACGCAGCTTCAGGGCACCGGTGGAGGTAGTGGGGAGCAGCCGGAAGTTCTCGTCCAGCCACTGGTACGGCGAGTGATTGGCCGCACTCGCACCACTCGCATGCACGGCGCGCTTGCGGATGAGCCCCGCGGAGGCGATGCCCAGGCCGACGTGCCAGGTGCCCTCCACCCACTGGCCGCCCTTGCGGAGCTTGGCGGGATCGAACAGCAACTCCCAGCCGGCCCAGTCGTAGTTGTACTGCTTCTGGGAGGACAGCGCGGTGCACTCCGGGCTGTAGACGTTGCGCAGGGGCAGCACCGTGCGCCGCCGTGAGCCGTCCTTCTTGAGCACCAGAACCTTGACCGCGCTGCGCTTCGTCGACTGGTCAATCCGGTCGATCCACGCGTGCCCGAACAGCCGCAGTTCCCCATTCTCCCAGGTGATCTTCTGGAGCGGAGCACGTGGCGTGAGATCAAGGTCGATCCTTCGTGCCCGCTTGGGTATCAACTGAGAGCTGTTGTCCAGGGCAGAGAAGCTTGCGTACTTCCGAAGCCTCCCCGCGATTTCAATCGCGTCACCGCGCCGCTCGGAATTGATCAGCTCGACCAGTTCGTTCATGGCGTGCTTGCGTACCAGCAGCCATTTGATCCGTTGGATGGCGGTCAGCTCCATGACCACCTTCGGATCCACCTGGTCCAGGTACTGATTGATGACACGCAGGAACTCGGCGCGGAACTCCTCGTCCGCGTCCGGCACCACGTTCAGGAAGATCCGCAGGTCGCCGCTGAGGGCGGTGCGGTCGTACTCGCGCTTCAGCTTCGCGGCCTCATCACCAGGCTGCTTGCCGAAGAACCGGCTCACGGATTCCACCGCGGCGGATCGGTCGCGTACGGCCTTCGGCTCGGTCCTGCGCTGGGTGATGGACGGGGCGGACTCCCCTTCGCGCAGCCGCCAGTAGTACGTAGGAGCACTGATGATGTCGACGGCTTCGGCCAGGAACTGGGCGGGCACGATGACCGGAACGTCCTCGTAGAGCACTCCTTCAGGGAAGGCGAGCTCGTGCTTCTCCCAGAAGGAGCGCCGGAAGACCTTGTTGCAGGCGATCCGGTCGGTGAGCAGCTTCTGGTTCACAGACACATGGGTCCGTTGGACGGCGCCGCCGGCGAGGATGCGGTGCATCGGGGACTGCCACAGCTTGGTGCTGTTGATGTGCAGCACGTTGCCCGTAACAAAGTCCGAACCGCTGTCGTCCAGGCTGGCCAGCATGAGGCGGTAGGCATCCGGCGGAATCATGTCGTCACTGTCGACGAAGGCGATGAACTCGCTCTCGGGCGCGATGTGCTCAAGCCCCGTGTTCCGTGCTGCGCCGAGGCCGGCGTTCTCTTTGCTGACCAGCTTGAACCGCGAGTCTCGAGCCTCGTACCCGGCCGCGATGGTTCCCGAACCGTCGGGGGACCCGTCATCCACCATGATGACTTCCAGGTCCTTGAGAGTCTGCGCGGCCAGCGAGTCCAGACAGGCAGGCAGATACCGCTCCACGTTGTAGATCGGCACGATGACGCTGAGGCGAGGGGCCATGGTTGTTGCGGTTTCCTTTCGGGTCAGACCCGCTCGACCGGTTCGAGCGCCTGGGCTGGGGTCGGCACCGTTTTGCGGTCGGCAAGTGGCGTGACGGGAAGGAGGCTCTCCTCGCCCAGGAAGACCTTGCGGACGACACGCTCTGCCGCGTGACCGTCGTCGTAGCCGCAGTATCGTTCGCGGAACTCGCTGCGGAAGGTGGCGGACTTCTCGCTCTGCCACTCGCCGGATCCGAGGATCTCGGTGAGCTGCGCCTGGCTGGTCGCAACGGCGCCGGGAGGCTCGGTCATCAGGTCGAAGTACGTACCGCGGACCGCCTTGTAGGTGGCCCAGTCGTCGGCGAAGATCACGATCGGCCGATCAAGATTCGCATAGTCGAACATTGCTGACGAGTAGTCGGTGATCAGGGCGTCCGAGGCGAGGTAGAGGTCCTCGACGCACTGGTGTGCCGACACATCGATGATGCGGCCGCTGGTCTGGAGCTCGGCCATCCGCCCGTTCGGCTTGTAGAAGTAGTGGCCGCGCACCAGGAGAGTGACGTCCTCGCCCAGTTCATCGGCCAGCCGTGGAAGGTCGAGCCGCGGGACGAAGTCCTTCTGGTACTCGCGGTGGGTGGGCATGTAGAGGAAGACGCTGGAGCCGTCCTTCAGGCCGAGCTCCCGGCGAACCCTTGCCACATCCGCTGCAGTTGACTTGATCAGGACGTCGTTGCGCGGGTAGCCGGTCTCCAGGGAGGTGTACCGGCACGGGTACACCCGCTCCCACACAGTGGTCGAGAACCGGTTGGAGGAGAGACTGTAGTCCCAGCGGTCGCAGCGCTCGAGCAGGTCCTCGAAGTCCATGCTGGTGGAGGCCGGGAAGTTCATCTGGTCGAGCCCCATGGTCTTCAACGGGGTGCCGTGATGGGTCTGCAGATGGATCTGGCCCTCGCGTTTGACCACCGCGTTGGCGAAGTTCACGTTGTTGACCAGGTACTTGGCGCGGGCCACTGCCGACCAGTACGAACGGGAGCCCACGACGGCCACCTCGACGCCCTTGGGTACCCGGCCGACCTGGTCGGCCCTGACCGCCCACACCCGGCGGATGTGCGGGGCCAGACGGGCCAGTTCGGCGTCGATGGCCGCGGGGTTGCAGGAGTAGCCGCGGCTCCAGTAGGCGGAGAACACCGCCAGGTTGTCGTCCAGTCCCATCCTCAGCTGGGACTGGTAGAACATCCCCATGGCGGCGCGCTTGGCACGGATGACGCGCTCGCGGCTGCGAAGGCGGGACCGGTTGCGCAGCCGACGGGCCCGGGTGGCGGCCGCCAGCGCCGGATAGGAGCCCATGCCGAGCAGCGCGTACTTGCGGCCGCGGCCGCCCGGGGGACGTACGAAGCCGTCCGGCAGTCTTCGCTTGTAGTCCGCGGACGCCCGGTGGAAGAACTCGGACCGTGCGTTGCGCGGCAGCCGGCCCGGCTTTTCCATGATGGTCAGATAGTGGTCGGCCATCTTCCGGAAGACTGATGTGCGCCAGTGGTCGAGTTCGGGGTGTTCGTCCAGATAGGCGAAAACGCGGTCGTACTGGTCGAAGACGTCGAAGTGCTTGCGGCTGACGGTACGGAGGATGTTGCCGCCCTCGCGTCGCTGCCGGTATAAGACGCACGTGCGGTCGAGCACCGCAAGGCGGTCCGCGGCTATCAGGGTGGAGTACGTCCAGGGGGCGTCCTCGTAATAACCGGGCGGGAAATGGAAGCCGTGCCGGGTGACGAAGTCGCGACGGTATGCCTTGTTCCATACGATCTGCAGCAGATCCAGCAGCTCGGGCCGGTCCGCCAACGAGAAGACCGCGGGGCCGGTCTCGGCGAGCAGGTCGGCGCGCTGGTTCGGCAGGCGTCGGCCGTCCCAGTAGGTGCGCGTGTAGTCGAAGATCAGGATGTCGGGATCGTCCGTCGTGTCGAGCCGCCGGGCGATGGCGCTCAGGGAGCCGGGCGCAAGGGTGTCGTCGCTGTCCAGGAACAGCAGATAGTCACCCGAGGCCTGTTCGATGCCGGCGTTGCGGGCGCGGCCCAGGCCCACATTCTCACCGAGGTGCAGGACGCGCACACGGGTGTCGCGACGGGCGAACTCGTCCATGATCTCGCCGGAACCGTCCGGCGAGCAGTCGTCGACGGCGACGATCTCGAAGTCGGTGAAGTCCTGCTGCAGCACGGAGTCGATGCACTCCCGGATGTACCCCTGCACGTTGTAGGCAGGCACGATGAGTGTCAGTCGAGGCATCCTTCACCAGTCCCGAGAGCTGTCGAGGGTCCGTGTAAGCACCGATTCGTACCCGTCGACCGACGGGGCGGCGCCGAAGTACCCGGACAGGGTAATTGATCGTCATTGGCTCACTGTCGCCCTGCGTTGGCCCGGACTTCACCCGGAGATGTCCGACCTGGCATCCCTCCGCAAGGGGGCATATTGAACGATAGTGCTGATTGGTCCCATTTGCTCGACTCCACTTTTCCCACACGTAGAGTGAAGCCGACGGTGAGATCTCGTACAGGGAGACGCGCAAATGGCCTGGATGGTTACAGGTGGGGCGGGATATATTGGCGCACATGTCGTGCGTGCGATGCTTGCGGGCGGTCAGTCGGTGGTCGTCTACGACGACCTGTCGACGGGGAGCGCCGAAAAGGTTCCCGCGGGGGTGCCCCTGGTGATCGGCAGCGTGCTCGACCGGCAGCGGCTCGACGTGGCGATCCGTGATCACGGTGTGACAGGCGTGGTGCACGTCGCAGCGAAGAAGCAGGTGGGCGAGTCCGTCGAGCGGCCGCTCCACTACTACCGGGAGAACGTGACCGGGCTGGAGACTCTCCTGGAGAGCATGGTCACGGCAGGCGTCGACCGGCTGGTGTTCTCCTCGTCGGCCGCCGTCTACGGCATGCCGGATGTGGATCTGGTCACGGAGGACACTCCGTGTCTGCCGATGAGCCCGTACGGCGAGACGAAGCTCGTCGGCGAGTGGCTGATCCATGCAGCCGCTCGGGCCCACGGACTGCGCTGCGCGTCGCTCCGTTACTTCAATGTCGCGGGTGCCGCCTCACCCGAGCTCGCCGACGCCGGGGTGTTCAATCTCATCCCGATGGTCTTCGAGCGGCTGGCGGCCGGTGAGGGACCGAGGATCTTCGGCGACGACTACGAGACGCCTGACGGAACATGCATCCGTGACTACATCCATGTGGAGGACATAGCCTCCGCGCATCTTGCCGCCGCGCGCAGGCTCGACGAGGCCGAGAGCGGTACCGACCTCACGCTCAATATCGGCCGGGGGGAGGGCAGCTCCGTGAAGGAGATGGTCGACCGGATCCTCAAGGTGACCGGCCGCGGCGACCTCGCCCCTGAGGTGACGGCGCGCCGTCCCGGTGACCCGGCGCGCGTGGTCGCCGGGGCCGACCGGATCCGGACGGAGCTGGGCTGGTCGGCCACGTACGGAGTGGACGAGATGATCGACTCCGCGTGGCAGGGCTGGCTCCGCCACCACCCGTGACGAAGAGCAACGGCGAAGGGGCCCGCATACCTGCGGGCCCCTTCGCCGTTGTGCCGGTGCGCCGGGCGCTATACCTCGGGCGTCGCGTTCAGCAGGGGCTTCGAATCCACCAGGGACTTCGAAGCCTCCGCCGACGTCGTCATTTCCTCGGTCACGGCCGCGCGCGGCCCCGGAATCGTGGACAGCAGCCGCTGCGACATGCGTGCACGGTGACCGTCCGCCGCCGCGCAGAGACTGCGTGTTGCCTCGTTGAAGCGCTCCAGCGACGGCGGATCCGAGGGGCCGAGCAGATGAACCTTCAGCTCAGCACGGCTGCGGACCAGCGTGTCGTGCTCCGGATCGCGTACGGAGTGCAGCAGCGCCGCCACACCCTCGGCGTCCGGGGTGAGGATCGTCGCCGCGCGGACCGTCGGGAACGTTTCGCGGAAGGCGTCCTCCGGCAGCTTGCTGGTGTTCGCGACGGCGTACGGCTTCTCGCTCGCCAGGTAGTCGGTGACCACGCTCGACACATCGCTGATCAGTAGATCCGCCTGGTTGAAGCAGGCGTACAGCGCGGGCTGCGGGGCCGTGATGATCTGGTGCTCCCAGTCGGGCAGGGATTCCCAGTAGGCGTCTTCCCAGGCGGCCGTGGCCGCGGCGACCGCTTCGGCGCGGCCCGCAGGCGGTGCGCTCTGGGCCAGCATCCGCTCCGCGTCGTCCGCACCATTCCGGAAGGAGGAGGCGGTGATCCCTTCCAGCTCCGTGGTCCGCAGGGCGAGCGCGGCCGCGGCCGCAGGGCCGGGCCGGGGGCCGGTGCGCCGGCGGTTGGCCTCGCGGATCAGCTCCTGCATGCGCTCGTTCGCGGCTCCCGCGCGCGGATCGACCGAACCCGTCATCGGATGCGGCTTGTAGAGGAGCCGTACCCCGGGATCGGCGAGCAGCGCACGGACGATGTTCTCGCCGGCCAGGATCACCGAGGTGTTGCCGGGGTTGCCGTCCCAGCCCTCCCAGGTCGGGGCGTAGAGCACGGTGGTGTGCGGGCCGGTGGGCGGGCCCGCGTACGGGGCGATCGGCGCCAGCTGCGGGCGGCCGATCTCCACCACGTCACGGTCGTCGATACCGACCTCGGCCTGGGCGTAGCGCTCCCGGGCGGCCGGTCCCGCGACCCAGACCTCGTCGTACGCCTTCGCGTAGGGATTGCAGCTGGAGAGCTTGTCGCTCTCACCGTGGTTGACGAAGGCGTGCTTGATCGTCGGGATGCGCAGGATCTGCGAGGTCTTGCCCGAGTTCGCGGGGTGGATCAGCATCTTGAGCGTCGAGTGCTCGAGGCGCATCAGCTGGGCGACCCTGGGGATGCACACGATGGGGATGTCCGTCGGGCCGATCTTCTGCATCATGAAGCGCTCGCGCAGCACGATGAGCGGGCGGCCGTCCGTCCGGGCCAGCGTGTCGAGCCACATATTGGCCTGGTAGGCGGACGAGGAGCCGCCCGAGAAGTACATGCCGACGGTCGGCTGGTACTCGGCGAGCCAGGAGTCGAACCAGGCGAGCACCTCTTCCTGCGAGGCGGGGCGGCGACGGGCGAGCCGCCACAGCAGCACGGCCAGTCCGGCGCAGGCGAGCAGGACCGAAAGCCCGATGCCGGCCGCGGCGAACTCCGGCTCGTCGCTCGCCGCCGTCGTCAGCAGGCCCGCGGTCGCGGGCAGACCGAACAGCAGCAGCCGCGGTCCGGGGCCGCCCATCAGCAGCGCGGGGGGTGCCGGGGTGATCCGCAGGGCGGAGGCGTCGATGTTCCGCGTGAGCAGGGGCATGGTGCGGCTGGTGCGCACAAGGATCGCCGTGGCGTGGCCGGCGAAGTGGAGCGCGTAGAAGAAGAGCAGACCGCAGACGAGGGGGAGGTAGGCCGTCTCCCGCGGCTGGCCATGCAGTTCGAGCACGCCCACGACGAGCAGGAGGTCGCGTATGACCTGTCGTACCGTGACATCGGCTCTGACCTTGGCGAACTGCGAGTTCAGGCCTGGCTGCCAGCGGTGCAGGGCGGCTTCCGTCGCGAGACCGGTCGCCGTTGCCGCGATGAGCAGGGGGACGTTCGGAAGAAGTGCGGCGGTGGCCTGGGCGACGAACGACGCGGCCAGCACGAAGATCAGGAAGGGCTTCGCGGCAGGCCGCACGGTGAGGAGAAGAGGTTGCACTCGGGGGACTCCAAGCAGCTCGAGCTCGCGCAGGGCGCGATTGCGGCCGGATGGCACGGTGATCGAGCCGACTGGTAAAGCCAGGGCCGGGGCCCCGGAAGCGGGTGTGATCCGCCCCCACCGTAGAGAGGCCACGTCATCCGCTTGTGTGGCTCAGGTGAAGGCTGTGTAACGATATGCAGCTTCGTACAACCATTCTAAATGATGACCATGCGGCTGTGCACATCCCGTCAGCCGGCTGTGTGCGGACAGTCGCGGTCCGGTCCGCCCGGATGGAGACCGGACCGGCGTCCGGGCATGCCCCAGGTGGCCTCGGACGGGGGAAACGAGGTCGGTACGGAAGGTAATTCCCGCAATCCTCTGTCGCGGTGGAAGAAATGTACGAAACAGCAAAATGTTTCCGAGTGTCAATCGGGCGCATCTCGATTCCGTGGGCCCATTCGCGGCGGATCGGACAGCGAATCTCAGTAAAATCGTCCCGAAGGTCGCGGTCGCGACATGACCGGAATCTCACCATCGGGCAGGGAAAATGAAAGCTCTCGTACTTTCCGGTGGGGCCGGCACCCGGCTCCGTCCCATTACGCACACCTCTGCCAAACAGCTGGTCCCGGTGGCGAACAAGCCGGTGCTGTTCTACGGCCTGGAAGCCATCGCGGAAGCGGGCATCACCGAGGTCGGCATCATTGTGGGCGACACTGCCGCAGAGATTCGCGCGGCCGTCGGCGACGGTTCCCGGTTCGGCATCGAGGTCACGTACATCCCGCAGGACGAGCCGCTCGGGCTCGCGCACGCGGTGCTGATCGCCCGGCGCTTCCTGGGGGACGACGACTTCGTCATGTACCTCGGTGACAACTTCATCGTCGGCGGGATCGCCGGCCTGGTCGAGGGGTTCCGCGCCGACCGGCCCGATGCGCAGATCCTGCTGACCCAGGTGCCCGACCCGAGCGCCTTCGGTGTCGCCGAACTCGACGGCGACGGCCGGGTGGCGGCGCTGGAGGAGAAACCGAAGGAGCCGAAGAGCGATCTGGCGCTGGTCGGTGTCTACCTCTTCACCCCCGTCATCCATGAGGCGGTGCGCTCCATCGCACCCTCCTGGCGGGGCGAACTGGAGATCACGCACGCCATCCAGTGGCTGATCGACCAGAAGCGCGACGTCCGCTCCACCACGATCCGCGGGTACTGGAAGGACACCGGCAATGTCACCGACATGCTGGAGGTCAACCGGACGGTACTGGAGACCGTCGAGCCGTCCGTCGAGGGCGCCGACGTCGACGACGAGAGCGAGATCATCGGCCGGGTCCGGATCGAGGCGGGCGCCAAGGTCAGCGGCAGCCGGATCGTCGGTCCCGCGATCATCGGCGCCCGCTCGGTGATCAGCGGCGCGTATGTCGGTCCGTTCACCTCGGTCTCGGAGGACTGCCGGATCGAGGACAGCGAGATCGAGTACTCGATCGTCCTGCGGGGTGCCTCGATCGACGGTGTCCGCCGCGTCGAGGCGTCACTCATCGGCCATGACGTCGAAGTGACCCCCGCGCCCCGCTCCCCGTCCGCCCACCGACTCGTGCTCGGCGACCACAGCAAGGTGCAGATCTCCTCATGACCACTCGCATCCTGGTGACCGGCGGGGCCGGCTTCATCGGCTCTCACTACGTCCGTACGGTGCTCGGCCCGCAGGGGCCCGGAGATGTCTCCGTCACCGTGCTCGACAAGCTCACCTACGCGGGCAACCCGGCCAACCTCGACGAGGTCCGCGGCCACCCCGGCTTCGCCTTCGAGCAGGGCGACATCTGCGACGCGGAACTGGTCGCCAAACTGATGGCCGAGCACGACCAGGTGGTGCACCTCGCCGCCGAGTCCCATGTGGACCGGTCCATCGACGGCGGCGCCGAGTTCGTCCGTACGAATGTGGTGGGCACGCACACCCTGGTCCATGCCGCGCATCTGGCGGACATCGAGACCTTCGTGCACATCTCCACCGACGAGGTCTACGGCTCGATCGACGAGGGCTCCTGGCCCGAGACCGACCCGCTGGCACCCAACTCGCCGTACTCCGCGGCCAAGGCGTCCAGCGACCTGATCGCCCTCTCGTACCACCGCACCCACGGCCTCGACGTGCGCGTGACCCGCTGCTCCAACAACTACGGGCACCACCACTTCCCCGAGAAGGTCATCCCGCTGTTCGTCACGAACCTGCTGGACGGCAAGCCGGTACCGCTGTACGGCGACGGCGCCAACGTCCGGGACTGGCTGCACATCGACGACCATGTGCGGGGCATCGAACTGGTCCGCACGCAGGGCCGCGCCGGTGAGGTCTACAACATCGGCGGCGGCACCGAGCTGTCCAACAAGGAGCTCACCGGCCTGCTGCTGGACGCCTGCGGTGCCGACTGGGAGACCGGCGTCATCCATGTCGAGGACCGCAAGGGCCACGACCGCCGCTACTCCGTCGCCTGCACGAAGATCCGCAACGAGCTCGGCTACGAGCCCCGCAAGGACTTCCGTACCGGTCTCGCCGAGACCGTGCAGTGGTATCGCGACAACCGCGCCTGGTGGGAACCGCTGAAGGACACGGCCGCGCTGTGAGCCCCGTCTGGCTGGTCACCGGAGCCGCCGGAATGCTCGGCCGGGACGTCCTGGCCCGGCTCGCCGGCGAGTCCGTCACCGCGGTCGCCGCGAACCGCGTGGCCCTCGACATCGCCGACCCCGCCTTGGTGCATGCCGCCCTGGAGTTCCACCGCCCCGCCGTCGTGGTGAACTGCGCCGCCTGGACCGCCGTCGACGACGCCGAGTCCCAGGAGGACGCGGCGCTGCGGGTCAACGGCACGGGCCCCGAGGTCCTCGCCGAGGCCTGCCGTGAGCACAACGTCGTGCTTCTCCAGGTCTCCACCGACTACGTCTTCGCCGGGGACGCCCGGAAGCCGTACCCGGAGGACGCCGCCGCCGGCCCGCGCAGTGCCTACGGCCGGACCAAACTGGCCGGGGAACGCGCAGTGCTGGACACCCTCCCGGACACCGGTTACATCGTCCGTACCGCCTGGTTGTACGGCGCGTACGGCCCCAACTTCGTCCGTACGATGATCAAACTGGAGGGCGTCAAGGACGCTCTCGATGTGGTCGACGACCAGCGTGGGCAGCCCACTTGGACCGCCGATCTGGCCGACCGGCTCGTCCGGCTCGGACAGGCCGCCCTGGCCGGCGCCGTCCCCGCGGGCATCTACCACGGCACCAGCGGCGGGCAGACGACGTGGTTCGGCTTCACCCGGGAGATCTTCCGGCTGCTCGGGGCCGACCCGGCGCGTGTCCGCCCCGCCACCGGCGACGCCTTCGTCCGGCCGGCACCCCGGCCCGCGTTCAGTGTGCTCGGGCACGACCGCTGGGCGGCGGCCGGTATGGAACCGATCCGCGACTGGCGGGCGGCGCTGGCGGAGGCGTTCCCCGCCCTGCTCGCAGCGGAACGGCGCAGCTCGCAGCGATGACCTCGCCCTCCGAACCCCGCTGAATTCCGACGGGGCCGCCCGTACTTCCCGCGGTCCCGGCCGGTTCAGCCTCGGGCTCGCAGCTCGGCGTAGTACGCCTGACAGGCCTCGTACGACGGCAGCAGCCCCTGCTCCTCGGCCTCGGCCAGTGAGGGTGCGGCGGCATCCTTGTCGGAGAGGAGCGGCGTGACGCCCTCGGGCCATTCGATGCCCAGTTCGGGGTCGAGCGGATTGATGCCGCGTTCACGACCGGGCGCGAAGCCCTCGGAACACAGGTAGACGACCGCTGCGTCGTCGGTCAGCGCCATGAAGGAGTGACCGAGTCCCTCGGCGACGTAGACGGCGTGATGGACCACGTCATCGAGGCGTACCGCTTCCCACTGCCTGTACGTGGGGGAGCCGACCCGGATGTCCACGATGACGTCGAGCACCACGCCCCGTACGCAGGTGACGTACTTGGCCTGGCTCGGCGGCACATCGGCGAAGTGGATGCCGCGCAGGGTGCCCCGGCTGGAGATCGAGAAGTTGGCCTGCGCCAGCTGCAGACCGTGTCCGGTGGCGTCATCGAGGTCGGACCTCTTGAACCACTCGTGGAAGCTGCCGCGACTGTCCGGGAAGAGTTTGGGTTCATGCACCCAGGCCCCTGGGAAGGAGAGCTGCCGCATGCGATCACATCCTTGTTCTGGCGTTTGAGACAGACCGGAATGGCGAAAGCCAATTTAACGGGAATTGTCGCCGTTCAGGGCTCCGGTGAATGAGATGTCCCGATGGCCGATTGGATCGATACGCAATGATTGGGACCGGTCATGTCGGTACGGAATATGTGAATCATTTGATCCGACTTTCGTTGTCGCATCACCCGCAGGCTGTGCGGTCATGAATCCGTGGCCGGAAGGCGGAAAGTGGGAGTCCGATTATCGGGAACGCATGTTCGGTCTGATGGTCCACCCGCTCGCGTACTCTGACGGCCAGGCAGACGCAGCCGATGATGACGAAGACGACGAGGGCAGGAACGTGCACGTGGCAGGGGCAAGGCAGGGCGTGACCGAAGCGCGCAGGATCGTGATCAAGGTCGGTTCCTCGTCCCTGACCACCGCGGCCGGCGGCCTCGACGCCGACCGGGTCGACGCGCTCGTCGATGTCCTCGCCAAGGTCAGGAGCGGCGGGGAGAAGGAGATCGTCCTCGTCTCCTCCGGAGCCATCGCCGCCGGACTCGCCCCGCTCGGCCTGCACCGCCGGCCTCGGGACCTGGCCAGGCAGCAGGCCGCCGCCAGCGTCGGCCAGGGGCTGCTCGTCGCCCGCTACACCGCCTCCTTCGCGCGCTACGGCGTACGCGTCGGCCAGGTGCTGCTCACCAGCAACGACACCAGCCGCCGCGCTCACTACCGCAACGCCTACCGCACCCTGGACCAGCTCCTGGCGATGGGTGCGCTCCCGATCGTCAACGAGAACGACACCGTCGCCACCGACGAGATCCGGTTCGGCGACAACGACCGGCTCGCCGCGCTCGTCGCCCATCTCGTCCGCGCCGATCTGCTGGTCCTCCTCTCCGATGTGGACGGTCTCTACGACGGCGATCCCAGCACCCCTGGCACCTCACGCATCGCCGAAGTGACCGGCCCGGCCGATCTGGCCGATGTCACCATCGGCAGCGCGGGAAAGGCGGGCGTCGGCACGGGTGGCATGGTCACCAAGGTCGAAGCCGCCCGAATCGCCACGGCCGCCGGAGTGCCCGTCGTCCTGACCTCCGCGAGCCGAGCCGCCGACGCCCTCGCGGGCCGCGACACCGGTACGTACTTCCGCCGCACCGGACGCCGTTCGGCGGACCGGCTGCTCTGGCTGGCCCACGCCTCCACCCCGCAGGGGTCGCTGACGCTCGACGACGGGGCGGTGCAGGCCGTCGTCGAACGCCACAGCTCGCTGCTGCCGGCCGGGATCGCCGCCGTCGAGGGCGAATTCACCGCGGGGGACCCGGTGGAACTGCGCGACCTCCAAGGCCGCCCCGTGGCCCGCGGGCTCGTCAACTTCGACGCCAAGGAGATTCCACAACTGCTCGGCCGGTCCACCCGGGACCTGGCGCGCGAACTCGGCCCGGCGTACGAGCGCGAGGTCGTACACAGGGACGATCTCGTCATCCTGCACCCCTGACCGGCCCCCTGAAACGGCTGAAAGTCCGGACTTCGGGCAGGGACCTTCATGAAAACCGCCCCACGCCAGGCCCCGGGCTGGTCAACTTTGTAACGGGGACACAGCGGGGGTACAGCACAGCAACGCATTCACAGGAGGCCGCCGGTGAGACGAGCTCGCCCGGGGGCGCCGCCCCGAGGAACGGGTGGCCGCGCCTTGACCAGCGTCGGAGCAGGTGTCGGCTTCGACGAGGTCCGGTCCGTCGACCGGACCGCCGACGGGACCACCACCGACCCCGAGCCGGTGGCGGCGAAGGAGGAACACACCCGGTCGAAGCTGTGGCACATCACGCTCAGCGTCTCGGGTACCGAGACACCGCTGAAGGAGGTCAGACGCGGTCTCGAACAGCTCGCCAATGACCATCCCTTCCTGCTGACCAGCCGGTACGCCAACGACCATGCGGAGATCCGCTACTGGGAAGAGGCACGGGACCTGCACGACGCGGCGGCGGTCGCACTGCGGCTGTGGGGCGAGCACCGCTCCAGCGCCAAGCTGCCGCCCTGGGAGATCGTCGGCCTGGAGGTCATCGACCGGGAGACGTACCACCAGCGCATCGCCGAGGGATACGGACCGCCCCCGGCGGCCCCGGTCGGCGTGCACCCGTACTGACCGGTCGGCTCCGCTCGGGACGGCCGTCTCGCATCACGGGATACCTGCGGAATGCCCGCAGTGTGCGCACTACTCTGCGGGCATGACCACGCTTTCGCCGTACGACAACATGTCCCCGGTCGCCCAGGCCGCCTACCGGGCCCGCTCCGCCGCCGCCGACATCGCGCCACTGCCGCGCGCGGCGAAGGACGACGCGCTGCTGGCGATCGCGGACGCGCTGGAAGTGCGGACGGCCGAGATCGTCGCGGCCAACGCCGAGGACGTGGCCCGCGCCCGCGAGGCCGGGACCAGCGAATCGATCGTCGACCGGCTCACCCTCACTCCCGAGCGGATCCGGGCCATCGCCGCCGATGTGCGGGACGTGGCGGCGCTGCCCGACCCGGTCGGCGAAGTGGTGCGCGGCTCGACCCTGCCCAACGGCATCGACCTGCGCCAGGTGCGGGTGCCGCTCGGCGTGGTCGGGATCATCTACGAGGCCCGGCCCAATGTGACGGTGGACGCCGCGGCGCTCTGCCTGAAGTCCGGCAATGCCGTTCTGCTGCGCGGCTCGTCCTCCGCGTACGCCTCCAACACCGCACTCGTCCGGGTGCTGCGCGACGCGGTCGGCGGCTCCGGTCTGCCGGCCGACGCGGTGCAGCTGGTGCCGGGCGAGAACCGCGACTCGGTACGGGAGCTGATGCGGGCCCGCGGTCTCGTCGACGTACTGATCCCGCGCGGTGGTGCCTCCCTGATCCGCACGGTCGTCGAGGAATCCACCGTTCCGGTCATCGAGACCGGTACCGGCAACTGCCATGTGTACGTGGACGCGCAGACCGACCTCGGCATGGCCGTCGACATCCTCATCAACTCCAAGGCCCAGCGGCCGAGTGTCTGCAACGCCGCCGAGACGCTGCTGGTCCACAAGGACATCGCCGCGGAGTTCCTGCCCCGGGCGCTGGACGCGCTGGCCGAGGCAGGGGTGACGGTGCACGGCGACGAGCGGGTGCTGGAGTTCGCCGAGGGGTCCAAGGCCACCGTCGTGCCGGCGACGCCGGCGGACTGGGAGACCGAGTACCTCTCGTACGACATCGCGGCCGCCGTCGTCGAATCGCTGGACGCCGCCGTCGCCCACATCCGGCTCTGGTCCTCCGGCCACACCGAGGCGATCGTCACCACGTCGCAGGCTGCCGCCCGCCGGTTCACTCAACTGGTGGATTCCACGACGGTCGCCGTGAACGCGTCCACCCGGTTCACCGACGGGGGGCAGTTCGGGTTCGGTGCGGAGATCGGAATCTCCACCCAGAAGCTGCACGCCAGGGGCCCGATGGGCCTGCCGGAACTGACCACGACGAAGTACATCGTGACCGGGGACGGTCACGTACGGTGATCTTCGGTGCCCGGCGAGTTTGCAGTCTCCCTGCCCAAAACGACTCGCCGGGGCTACGCTGAAGCTGTGCCGGACGACGTGGGGGGCAGGCCGTTTCCGGACGGCTGGGAGCCCGACGACGACCGCGGGGGCGCGGACGAGGACTTCGCCTCCGTGGTGTTCGACGAGGACTTCGTCCGGGCTGCCGAGTTCCATGAAGCCACCGCGGTCGAGCGGCTGTTGGCGGCCGCCCAGGCGCGTGCCGAGGCCGAGGCCGCCCGGGCCCGCGCCGGCGGCGGCCCCGCCGACGACGACCTGTACGACGACGGATACGGCCCGGGCGGCGCATACGGCCGTGGGAGCCCCTACGGCGACCCGCTGGACAACGACGGGCTCGACGACTACGACAACGGCCCGTACGGGCGCCACGGCGGCTCCTTGCGCCCGTACCGGGGTGCCGCCCGGTGGCACCGCCCGGTGGCCTGGCTGCTCGCGCTGCTGATGGGCATCGGCATGGTCGCGCTGGCCTTCAGTGCCGTCTACCGGGGTGCCTCGGCCAACCGTCAGGACCAGATCCCACCACCCGCCACGACCGGCGTGGACAGCGCGCCCGGCTCCGGTGTCGCCCCGTCCGCTACCGCCGACTATTTCCGCCCCACGGTGTCTGCGGTCCCACGCACGCCCTGATACGCGCGGCCCCTGGCGTGTGGGAACCCGGATCGAGTTCTCACACGCCAGAGCGTTTACGTTCGCGGCAATCGACCTACTCTGAAGGTGTGACCCCTCCCCCGGAGGGGGCTTCTCACTCGTCCGCACAAGCGAACCCGTGACGGACGGGCCCTGCCCGAGGCCCTTTCGGCCGAAGCAGAGCGTAGCGTGTCGGCTTCGGCCGGTGACGTGGAGTCGGGAGAAGTCATGACAGGCCGTGGAGAACCGCCAGAAGGAGCACCCGAGGGGCTCCCCGGTGGTGGTGAGGACGAGTACCGGTCCGTCGTCTTCGACGAGTCGTTCGTCCGTGCTGCCCGGCTCCAGGAATTCTCCGCTCAGGAACGCATGGGCGAGCACGCCCGCGCCGTACGCAGCCTCCCGGCCCGGCACTTCCGCACCGGATCCCGGGCCGTCATCGCTCTGATCGTCCTGATAGCCATCGCCTTCGCCACTGCCGTCTACATGGGTCTCAGCAATCCGTACCAGCCACCCGTCGGCAGACGAGCCGAGCCGCTCCGGTCGACCGTCATACCCCTGGCGCCCCGCGGTGCCGTCCCCGGCGGCAAGGCCGCCGACCTCTTCGCCACGAGCCCCGCCGCCCACTTCCGGACAGGTGCCGCAGGCATCAACCTTCCGATGACCCGGCGGACCGAAAACTTCTCGGACAGCCAGGTGACCACCGCCCTGACCACGGTCAAGGACTATCTGGTGGCGTCCTCCCTCGACCCCGACGTCCTCACCGGCGGCTCGGTGCGGCCGGTGGGGCTGCTGCTCGACCCGGACCAGGCGAACCAGTTCGACCGGAGCATGACCCGATCGGCCGACGACGGGCAGCATGCCGCGACCGGCTGGCTGGTGCGGTTCGACCCGACGAAGGTGACGCTGGCAGACCCGGACATCCGGGTCCAGGGGACCCTGGCCTACTCCGAGGCGGGGTCCGACACCCTTGAGGTGGTGTCGGACCACACCTTCACGTACGCCCTGCGCCCGGCCGTCTCAGGTCCTCAAAAAGCGGGCGGCGTCTCGCTGTTCACCGTACGGCGCGAGCTGCACTTCCGCTTCGACCGGGAGGACCTGCGGCTGCACCGGCTGGAGCTGCGGACCAGCTACGTCCAGGCCGGACCGCAGGCCTGCTCGACGGACACGACCGGCACCCTGCACCCGCTGCTCGCCGGCGAACGGGCGGCCTACCGCGGGCCGGCGGGCACCGACCCGTATGCGACGGGCCGGCCCACGACGGCGCTCTGCGGGACGCTGGAGGTCAGCTCCCGGCTGTCCCGGGCCCCTGAGGGCTCTCCGGGTCCTCCGTCCCCGACTGCCGGGGCGCCCCGGAGTCATCCGTAGCGCCACCCTTGCCTGCCGCACCACCGCCGTGGCTGCCGCCGGTGAACTTGTCGCGGAGCTTGCCGCCCAGGTCCCCGGCGCCACCGGCTATGTCGCCCACGAGCTTCATCAGCGGGTCCTTGCTGGTGCGCACCGAGTCGGCGTAGTGCGAGGCGGACTCCCGGAACGAGTCCGTCACCGACGTGTCCTTGTCGTCTTCGCGCCGCGGGTAGTGGCCGTCCATGATCCGCTGGTAGTCGCGGCTCTCGGACCACTTCTTCAACTCGGCCGCGCGCACCGTGGTGAACGGGTGGGAGCGGGGCAGCACATTGAGGATCTTGAGTACGGAATCGCGCAGGTCGCCGCCCTTTTCGTACTCGTCCGCCTGGGCGAGGAAGGCGTCCACATTCATCTCGTGCAGATGATTGCCACCGGCAATCTTCATCAGACCGCGCATGGAGGCCTGCGAATCCTGGCCGACCAGCAGCCCCGCCCGGTCCGCGGACAGCTCCGACTTGCGGAACCACTCGCGCAGCGCCATCACGATCGTCATGATCGCCACATTGCCGAGCGGGATCCAGGCGACCTTCAGTGCGAGATTGGTGAGGAACAGCAGAATCGTGCGGTAGACGGCGTGACCGGAGAGGGCATGCCCCACCTCATGGCCGACGACCGCCCGCATCTCCTCCTCGTCGAGCAGCTCCACGAGCCCCGTCGTCACCACGATGATCGGCTCGTCGAGACCGATGCACATGGCATTCGGCTGCGGGTCCTGGTTCACATACATCGGGGGGACCTTCTCCAGGTCCAGGATGTAACAGGCGTCGCGCAGCATGTCATTGAGATGGGCGAACTGGGCGTCACTCACCCGTACGGAGTCGGAGAGGAAGAGCAACCGCAGGCTGCGCTCGGGCAGCAGGCCGCTCAGTGCCTTGAACACCGTGTCGAAACCGCTCAGCTTGCGCAGGGCCACCAGAGCCGACCGGTCCGCCGGGTGTTCGTACGCCCGGGACGAGATGCCCGAGAAGCGCCTGCGCTGCCTGCTCGGCACGTGCTCGTGACTCGCGTGGCTGTTGTCGGTCATGAAGTGGGCCCCCTGTTCGTACGAGACGTCGCTCGC
The DNA here is from genome assembly GCF_044453545.1 of Streptomyces sp. NPDC051664. Taxonomy (NCBI): domain Bacteria; kingdom Bacillati; phylum Actinomycetota; class Actinomycetes; order Kitasatosporales; family Streptomycetaceae; genus Streptomyces; species Streptomyces sp. NPDC051664. Next base: position 112,070 of record NZ_JBITCU010000003.1, read on the forward strand.
CCCCCTGACAAGTCCCAGCGTAGGTGCTGGGGCTACGGTGTGCGGGGGGCTGTGGATAACTGAGGAGACGCCCAACATGCCGCACACCGTTGCTCTGCTCGCCGCCGGATCCGAGGACCAGGGCCCGGGCAACACCCTTCGGATCGTGCTGCTCGCCGCGCTCATCGGCGCGGCGCTGCTCGCCTGGTTCCTGCTGCGTGGATACCGCAACGACGACAACAACGACTGAGTCGGCGTGAGCGTGCCCAGGGCCCCCGCATACGATGTCCGCGACGTCTTCCTTCCGACTCCCGATCGATAGGTCCTGCCGAAGATGAGCCTCACGAGCACCGCACACCAGCTGGTCACTCTCGCCTCCGAGGGTGGCGAGCACGGTGGTAACCACGAAAGCCTCAGCCCGTACCTCACCGGAGGCGGTGCGTTCGTCACGCTTCTGCTCCTGCTGTGGATCACCACCCGCTTCAACCGCGACCGCTGAGGCGGAGGCGTACAGCTGTGCCAGTAGGCTCTGCACGCATGGGAGAGCAGGAAGTGCCTACCGGCCGCGGCAAACGCCGACTCGGTGTGATGGGCGGGACGTTTGACCCGATTCATCATGGACACCTGGTGGCGGCCAGCGAAGTGGCCGCCCAGTTCCACCTCGACGAGGTGGTCTTCGTTCCGACCGGGCAGCCGTGGCAGAAGAGCCACAAGGAGGTTTCCCCGGCCGAGGACCGCTATCTGATGACGGTCATCGCGACGGCGTCCAATCCGCAGTTCTCAGTCAGTCGCAGTGACATCGACCGTGGCGGACCGACGTACACGATCGATACGCTGCGGGACCTGCGCGCGGTCCATGGCGACGCGGACCTCTTCTTCATCACCGGCGCCGACGCGCTCTCGCAGATTCTCACCTGGCGCGACGCCGAGGAGCTGTTCTCGCTGTCCCACTTCATCGGTGTGACACGGCCTGGGCACGTGCTCACGGACGACGGGCTGCCGGAGGGCGGTGTCTCCCTCGTGGAGGTCCCGGCGCTCGCGATCTCGTCCACGGACTGTCGTGCGAGAGTCGCGCAGGGGGAGCCGGTCTGGTACTTGGTGCCGGACGGTGTGGTCCGCTACATCGACAAGCGCCAGCTGTACCGCGGCGAATGAGCCACGGAGAGGGGCACCGGTGAACGACCGACAGAACCCGTACGACCCGTACTACCAGCAGCCGCAGATCGTCGGCTACGACGAGTACGGGCAGCCGGTGTATCAGCAGCCTGGGCAGCAGGAGCAGCAGCAACACCAGCAGCCCCAGCGGCAGTACGACCCGTATGCACAGCAGGGGGAGGGGCAGGGGCAGCCGGGGTACGGATACGACCCGTATGCCCAGCCTCAGCACTCCCAGCAGCCTCAGCAGTACGACCCATACGCCTCCCAGCAGCCTCAGCAGCAGCCCTACGGCTACGACGGATACGGCTATGACACCGGCCAGCAGCCGGCCGCGGTCGACACCACGGCGCAGTGGAACATCCCGCAGCAGGCTCCCAGGCCGACGGCTGCGCCGGCCCCTGCCCCGCAGCAGGAGCGGGAGCCGGAGTCCGAGCCGGAGCCGGTCGTTCCCGAGCAGCGCCGCGCGGACCGTGACTACGGCACCGGGCAGTTCTCCTTCATCGAGGAGCCTGACGAGGACTCCGAAGACGTCATCGACTGGCTGAAGTTCACCGAGAGCCGCAGCGAGCGGCGCGAGGAGGCGCGCCGCCGCGGCCGCAACCGGATGGTCGCGCTGATCGTCGTGGTGGCGCTGGTCGTGGTCGGCGGTGTCGGCTACCTCTGGTCCGCGGGCAAGATCCCGGGCCTCGGCGGCTCGGAGAAGGAGAACACCGCGACGACGGGTCCGCAGAAGCGAGACGTCATCGTGGTCCATCTGCACAACACCAAGAAGGGCGGCACCTCCACGGCGCTGCTCGTCGACAACGTGACCACCAAGCAGGGGACCACGGTCCTGCTGCCAAACTCGCTCGCGGTCTCCGACGACGAGGGCAACACGACCACCCTCGGCAAGTCCGTCGACGACGACGGTTCCGACGGCACCCGCGAGTCCATCGACACGTTGCTCGGCACCGACATCAGTGGCACATGGCGGCTCGACACCCCGTACCTGGAGAACCTCGTCGACCTGGTCGGCAACATCGAGGTCGACACCGACACCGATGTGCCGGACTCCAAGAAGGGTGCGTCGCCCTTGGTCAAGAAGGGCGAGGCGCAGACCCTGAGCGGCCGGATGGCCGTCGCGTACGCCACCTACCGAGCCCCCGGTGAGGCCGAGACGAAGCAGCTCATGCGGTTCGGGCAGGTCATGCGCGGAGTGCTGCGGAAGATCTCGGACGATCCGAAGGCCGCCACGGTCACCGTGCAGACGCTGGCGCAGATCCTGGACCCGTCGCTGCCCGAGAGGGATCTCGGCGCGTCGCTGGCGAAGCTCGCCGAGCACGCCAAGATCGGCGACTACAAGACGGCACTGCTGCCGGTGCAGCCCGACGGCACCCTCACCGACGCAGCCACCGAGAGCGTCGTCAAGGACATCCTGGGCGGCACGGTGAAGGCCCCGGACAAGGACGCGGCCGTGCGGGTCGGCGTCAAGAACGGCACCGGGGACGAGGACAGCACGGAGTCCGCCCGGATCAGGCTGGTCAACGGTGGATATGCCTTCGTCGGCGGCGGGAACACCGGCACCGCGGTGTCGTCCGCGGTCGTCTACAAGGCGGCTGCGGACAAGGAGAAGGCGACTCAGGTCGCCAAGACCCTGGGCCTGCCGGCGAGCGCGGTGAAGCAGGGCAAGCCTGCCGCGAACGCCGATGTGTCCGTTGTCCTCGGCCAGGACTACAAGATCAAATAGTCGGGGCTCAGCGTCCAGGACGATCTTCGAATGATCGCTGCGTGCGCCGTCGGCGGTCCGTGAGACCCTAGAGGTTGATCTGACCGCCGACGAAAGCCTGCTTGTGACCGCCACGGACCGCTCCATCGAGCTCATCAACGCCGCCGCTCAGGCGGCCGCCGACCGGCTCGCGCACGACATCATTGCGTACGACGTCAGCGACGTGCTGTCGATCACGGACGCCTTCCTGCTGGCCTCGGCCCCCAACGACCGCCAGGTCAAGTCGATCGTCGACGAGATCGAGGAGCGGCTCCAGAAGGAGCTCGGCGTCAAGCCGGTGCGCCGCGAGGGCGACCGCGACGCCCGCTGGATCCTCCTCGACTACGTCGACATCGTGATCCACGTCCAGCACAGCGAGGAGCGTGTCTTCTACGCGCTCGAGCGCCTCTGGAAGGACTGCCCCGAGATCGCGCTCCCCGAGGACGCCGTCAAGACTCGCGGCAAGGCCGAGGAGCACGCCCAGCTCACCGGCAGCACGGAAGGTGACCTGAGCTGAACGGCAGCAGCAGCGGCAGGGGCCGCAGGATCGTCCTCTGGCGACACGGTCAGACGGCGTGGAACCTGGAGCGCCGGTTCCAGGGGTCCACGGACATCGAGCTGACCGAGACCGGCGTCGGGCAGGCCCACCGGGCCGCCCGGCTGCTCGCCTCGCTGAAGCCGGACGCGATCGTTGCCTCCGATCTGCGACGGGCGGCGGCCACGGCCGCCGAGCTCGCCGCGATCACCGGGCTGGAGATCGCCCATGACGCGGGACTGCGCGAGACCTACGCGGGTGCCTGGCAGGGCCTCACCCATGAGGAGATCGTCCGGCAGTACGGCGAGCAGTACGCCGCGTGGAAGCGCGGCGAGCCCGTGCGGCGCGGCGGCGGCGAGCTGGAGACCGAGGTCGCCGACCGGGCCGCCCCCGTCGTGCTCGATCACGCCGACAAGCTGCCCGACGGCGGCACGCTCGTCGTGGTCAGCCACGGTGGCACGATCCGCACGACCATCGGGCGCCTGCTCGGCCTGGAAGCGCACCACTGGGAAGGGCTCGGCGGACTCTCCAACTGCTGTTGGTCGGTGCTGGGCGAGGGCGCGCGCGGCTGGCGCCTGCAGGAGCACAACGCCGGCACGCTGCCCGAGCCCGTGCTCGGAGACGACGCCTAGCGTGCCTCTTCGGGCGCGCCGGTTCGGTGGTCGGAGGCCGCCTCCGGGCGGCGTCGGCCGGATTTCACTTTCTGGCTGGTCACAGGCTAAAGTTCTTCTTGTTCGCAGCGTGGAAACGCAGGGAAACACAGCGAACAGCGGGGCTATAGCTCAGTTGGTAGAGCGCCTGCATGGCATGCAGGAGGTCAGGAGTTCAATTCTCCTTAGCTCCACAATCAGGATCCCGTCCCCACCAGGGGGCGGGATCTTCGCGTTTCCGGCTCACCTCGCGGCGTAGGCGCAGCGCCGCCACCTGCCCCCGCTCTTCTCGTCGGCGGGGGTGTGCGCCACGATCCGGTATTCCGGCAGCCCGTGACGGACAGCGACACGGGCTGATCACCGGCGCCGGACCCGGCGGCCTGCTCGGACACGGCCGGGCCCACCCTGCCCGGCTCGCGGTCTTCATCACCGTCTCGCTCACCTGCGGACTGGCTGCGGACACCGGGCAGTTGATCGTCTTCCGGCTGGTTCAGGGCGTGGCTGCGGCGGTGGTGACTCCCCAAGGTCCTGGTTCCGGACGGGTTCGTCCCGGTGACTGTCGCTTCAGGGGTCGTCGGCTTCGTGATGCGCGACGGCGAGGAGGCCGGAATGGGGGCCGTATACGGCTTTGGTGGTCATGGGCGCCGGACCGGCGCCGGGCTGCAGTCCCACCCGCGCGGGCGCGCCGGCCGCTGTACGGCCGGAGGATGCCGCCGATGCGCGCGGTGTGCTGGTGACCGTGACCCAACTCGGCCGGTTGATCGGGGTCGCGACCTTCGGCACGCTCTTCCTCAACCGCCTTGATACATCAGGGGCGCACGGGTCCGCGGACGCGCTGCGGGTATGCGCCCTCGGGCTCCTGGTGGCCGCGATCGCGGGTGTGTCTGCAGGTCTCGTGCGACGTCGGTGGCCGGTCGATTCTCCGCAGGGCTGACCCCCTTGCGGGGCCATGGCAGAATCGGACCGCCGGAGGGGGCGACGGACCGAACGGGAGGGAGCGCGCGATGCCTGCGAGCCGCCACGAGGTCGCGGACCTGCCCTTTGTTCCCGAAGTTTCCCGAGTGTCCGAAGCCCTCGAGGCCTCCGAGTTCCCCGAAGGCGGCGTCGGCTGACTCATGGGTGCACACAGGCGGAAGTGCGACTGGTGCGGCAGCGGTACGCCCATCGTCAGGGACATGGACCCGATCAACCTCGAGTACCAGTACTGGTGCGAGGAGTGTGCGCGGGCGCTGATCATAAAAGGCGACCCGATCGAGACATATCGGGAACTGGAGGGGGAGCCGATCTACGGGCGGCTCCTGGAGGAGCACTGCACCCTCAAGCGCTTCTACTCCTTCGCCACTGCCTGAGCGCCACGCCGGTGAGCCTCCCGAATCGGGTCATATCGGCACCTAGGGGAATCGATTTGGTGGTGGGCCGGGGTGACCGTGTAATGTTCTCGATGTCGCCAGGGAGACCGGGCGGAAAACGGCACGGGGCTATAGCTCAGTTGGTAGAGCGCCTGCATGGCATGCAGGAGGTCAGGAGTTCAATTCTCCTTAGCTCCACAGTGAAGTAACAGGAAGCGGGGGGGGGGGGGGGGGGGGGGGGGGGGGGGGGGGGGGGGGGGGGGGTGGGGGGTGTGGGATTGATGGCGGGGGC